>CAZNFE010000205.1:0-5972 GCA_964571945.1 uncultured Pseudomonadales bacterium | reverse complement strand
CCGCGGCTTATCTCGAAAAACGGCAAAACTATGAAGTGGTAATCAAGCGCGATATCTGGGGCGTGCCGCACATTGAAGGGAAAAGAGATTGTGACACAACGTTCGGATTCGCCTTCGCACAGGCTGAGGATCATTATCAGGTCATGGAGGATGCGATGCGGTTTTATCGTGGCATTCAGAGTGAAAAAAATGGTTATGAATCGATCCCTCTAGATTATCTGGTTCAACTGCTTGATATTTGGCCGGTGGTTGAACAGCAATATGAGTCTGCTTTATCGGACAAAATGAAACAGGTGCTGACCGGGTTCACGGATGGTTTGAATTACTGGGCTGCGCTGAATCCGGATAAGGTGGATCAGACCATGTACCCCATTACCCCCAAAGATCTTGTGGCATCCTTCGCGCTCCAGCATTTGCTCTTTTATGGCATACAGCGACCGATCATGGAGTTGTTTGATGACAAACGTCATTACAGTGTTTCGGTAGACTCATCGGATACAGCCTGGCAATTGATTGACACAGAACCGCTGCCCAGGGGTTCAAACGCGTTCGCAATCTCACCACTCCGGTCTGTAGATGGTAGCACGCGATTGCTGATTAATTCACATCAGCCATTGACGGGTCCCGTGTCCTGGTATGAAGCGCATCTCAAGAGCGAGCAAGGCTGGCATATCATGGGTGGTGCGTTTCCCGGTTCACCACTAATCGAAGTTGGCACTAATGAACATGTTGGCTGGGGTGCCACGGTGAATCAACCTGACCTGGTAGATATCTACGTGCTTCAGATCAATCCAGAGAATGAAGATCAGTACCGCCTCGACGGGAAATGGGTGGATTTTGAAATAAAAAAGGCAAATATCAAGGTAAAAATCATCGGCAATTTTTATTGGACCATCACCAGAGATTTATTTTACTCCGTACACGGGCCGGTGATCCGGCGCGACCATGGCAGTTATGCGATTCGATATGCCGGGCATGGTGAAATTCGTCAGGTTGAGCAGTGGTTTGCTATGAACAAGGCAGACAGTCTGGAATCCTGGCAGGAAGCGATGAATCGTCTGGCCATATCCAGCTTCAACTTTGTCGTAGCAGATGAAAATGGCAATATTGGTTTTTTCCACAATTCACAATCACCGCTCCGCAAGCCGGGTTGGGATTGGCAGGCGTATTTACCCGGTGATCGCAGTGACCTGATCTGGCAGGAATATCTGCCATTTCAGAAATTACCCCAGGTGGTGAATCCCTCCAGCGGTTACCTGCTGAGTGCTAATCAGTCACCGTTTCGTGTGACCGCACCAGAAGACAATGCGGTCCGGCGCGACTATTCGGAAACATTCGGTTTTCCGAAACGGATGACCAATAGGGCAACCAGAGGACTTGAGTTATTTTCCAGCTACGGGCGCATGACGCAAAAGGATTTTCGTGCCATTAAGTTCGATAATCAGTATGCGAGAACGTCTCGGGCAATCAGGTACTTGTCCGGGTTATATGATACCGGGTACTCTGATTCCAGCCCATACAGAGATGCCATGCTCTTCCTGAAGGATTGGGATCTGGCTACCAATGTTGAGAACACCGCTGCAGCTCTCGGTGTCTGCACGATTAGTGAGGAATGGCGAGCGGAACAGGCTCGCAGAGAACCGCCACCGGTAAGGAGCGAATTCGAAAAGTGTGTCGATTTGTTGATGGATAAATTTGGCAGGCTGGACGTGCCGTGGGGTACGGTGAATCGATTAGTCCGCGGTAACAGGAATATGCCAATTGATGGTGGCCCGGATGTGTTACGCGCCGTGTATGGAAGCGGTCTGGAAGAACAGGGTTTTCTTACAGCCAGCGGCGGGGATGGTTTGTTCCTATTTGTCAGCTGGGATGATAATGGTCATCAAAATATTGAGAGCATCCATCAGTTCGGAAGCGCAACCCTGGATAGCTCCTCAGCCCACTACGCAGATCAGATGCCCTTGTTTGTCGCTGAGAAAATGAAACAAACCTATTTTGATGCCGCCAGCCTCGAAGCAAATATCGAGCGCGAGTATACACCCTGAGTTTTTTACCCGGCATGAATTAACCGGGTTATAGCACAAGCATCAATAATCCCGCGCCCAGCAGTAATCGATAGACTACGAACGGCAGGAATCCGATCCGGTCAATATAGCCAATAAACAGTCGGATACAAAAGTAAGCACTTATCGCGGCAACGAAAGAGCCCAACAACAACAAACTCCACCGGATGGGTACCGTTGACTCAATCAAATTCACTGCCTCAATGGCACCGGCGCCCAGAATTGCGGGAATGGACATCAGAAATGAAAATTTGGCTGAACTCGTTCGTGACAGCCCCAGAAACAGAGCTGCCGTCATGGTAACACCAGATCGGGAAGTGCCGGGTAGCAAGGCGAAACACTGCGCACATCCAATCAGGAGAGCGGCTATCCAGCTGATCGAAAATTCATCCCGGTCAGAGTTATGCCTGATATCAGCGACACCAAGCAGGATGCCGAATACGATGCTCGTGGTGGCGATTACCAGGAGGTCGCGTAATTCAGCTTCGATGAAACCTTGTGCCAGGTAACCCATAGGTAATATCGGCAAACTGGCCAGCAGCACCATAAGTCCCAGATGGCTATCTGGATTTAGTTTCCTGCTGTGTAGTGAATGCTGGAGGCCGATGATAATGTCGCGAATTTCGGGCCGAAGGGCCCAGACTACAGCGAACAGAGAGCCAAGATGCACGGCGACATCAAATGCCAGCCCTTGATCATTCCAACCGAGAAGCTGAAACGGCAGGATCAGGTGAGCCGAACTTGAGATGGGTAAGAATTCTGTGAAACCCTGAATAAGGGCCAGGAATAATGCCTGCGCGTGATCCACTCCGGATTCCCTGGTAGTTTCAGTAGAGGGGTTGTTTAATATCCATACCTGCAGATACTAACCTCGATCTGACTATATATCGACATGCTAATGAAAACGATCCCACTTTTTCCCCTGCCGCTGGTATTGTTTCCAGGAGGGAAGCTACCACTGAGAATTTTCGAACCCCGTTATCTCGATCTGGTCAGAAGATCTCTCGGGGAAGACAAGGGATTCGGTATTGTTATGCTCGAAGGTCAGGAACTGGAATCTACAGGGGATCAAGTACTGTCGCAACTCGTGAGTCGAGTGGGTACGTTCGTGAAAATCGTGGATTTCGATCAGCTTGCAAATGGTTTGCTGACTATCATGGTTGAGGGAGAAGAGACATTTCGTATTGCTGAAATCAGTGTACAGGAAGACAGGCTGGTAATCGCGGATATCAAATTTCTGGTGCAGGAGCAGGAACAACCGATACCTGCAGACAAGTCATATCTCGTTGATCTGCTGGAAACACTGGCGGCGCATCAGGGAATAAAAAATCTCGGAATCAGCATTGATTATAATGACGCCAGAGAAGTGAGCTGGCGTTTGACGGAATTCTTGCCGTTGGCCAATACAGAAAAGCAGAGACTACTTGAATTAAGTGATTCTTCAATGCGATTGGAAGAGTTGGCTGTGCTGGTGCAGAGGCTTCAGCATTCAGGCAAGACCGGGTAATTTGCAAGTTCAGTCCGGTGGAAAATCGTGTAATCCCGGTTGATTTTCCAGCTTCGTTTTGTCAATGGATTGCTGGTACAGAAGCGTGCGAATTTTTGATCTACGAACCGATAACGGAGATGTGAATCCCTGGTTGGGGATATTCCCAGCCTCTGGCACTGAATGACATGTGACGGGGTATATCCAACATCATCCACGTAGAATCTATCGGCCGCCAGCTGGCACTGGTTCCATTCGGATACCTTCAATCCGAGCGCACGGCAAACCAGGGTCTGCCCATTGCACAATCTCGTAATGGGCCTGGTGTGGTTGGTGGCAGTCGTGGCAGATCCCGTCGAACTGATTGTTTGCATTACTGCCTGGGTAGATGCAGGCGAAAGATCATCAAAAAACGGATAGCCAGACTTTATCAGCACTGCATTACCCGCTCCACTGGCACTGAAATTCAATGAGTCCCTGCCTCTGGCGTAGTACATGTAGATAGTACCTGGAGCCATGAACATTGCCTTCCTCTTCTCGGTGAAGCCCAGAGATGAGTGGCTGCCTTTCTCGGTAAGGTAATAGGCCTCGGTTTCAATTATCATAGCCGAGAGCCAGACATGATTGCCGGTCGCTGTATCGTAATATCGATGTCGCAATACCTTTCCCAGCAGCGCTGGCGCAAGCTGGAGCGGAAACTGATTAAAATACTGTTCCGGTACGATCATGCAAGCATCTGCTTTGGCATAAGGTATAATCCCGATTCTGGTGAGAATAAGAACCACTAAAAGGCTGAGTGAAGCAGACTATCAGACCTAAATTAACTCATTGCAGGTATGGCTGTAGATAATATGCATCAAGATGATTATATGCAAAAGCTTGGGCAGAGTGCGCGGGAAGCCTCACGTAGCATGGCCTCGGCGACAACTGCAAAGAAAAACCAGGCGCTGCTGGAAATTGCCCGGGCAATCGATAGCGCACGCGAGTTGCTCATCAACGAAAACAGCAAGGACCTCGACAGGGCATCAACCGCGGGTGTGGATGCTGCATTTCTGGATCGATTGATGCTTACGAAGACGACGATTGAGGCGATGATTGAAGGGCTGCACCAGGTTGCCGCACTACCTGACCCTGTTGGGGAAATTACGGGACTCGGGTTTCGACCAAGCGGCATTCAGGTAGGTCAGATGCGAGTTCCTCTCGGCGTGATCGGGATCATTTATGAAAGTCGACCCAATGTCACGATTGAAGCCGCAAGCCTGTGCCTGAAAGCCGGAAATGCAACCATATTGAGAGGAGGCTCGGAAGCGATTAACTCCAATCAGGTACTGGCTGATTGTATCATTGAAGGCCTCAAAAATGCGGAGTTACCGATCACTGCCGCCCAACTGGTGAATACCACAGATCGGGCGGCGGTAGGCAAATTGATTACCATGGACCAATATGTTGATGTCATTGTCCCCAGGGGGGGTAAGGGTTTGATTGAGAGAATTAGCCAGGAAGCCAGCATACCTGTTATCAAACATCTGGATGGCGTTTGTCATGTGTATATTGATGACCAGGCTGACCGGGACAAAGCTATACAAATAGCTTTCAATGCAAAAACAAACCGATATGGTGTTTGTAATGCCATGGAGACATTGTTAGTTGCGGAAGGAATTGCTGCTGACATCTTGCCTGAGCTGCAGAGAATGTTTGTCAGGGAGAATGTAGAATTAAGAGGATGTAACAAAACCAGGGCCATGTTGCCTGATGTAGGTGAGGCAACTGAAAGAGACTGGTATGCGGAGTATCTTGCGCCAATTCTGTCTATCAGAATCGTGGCTGATCTGGATCAGGCGATCACACATATTAATACCTACGGATCGCAACATACGGATGCCATCGTGACGGAGAACATGGATAGTGGCAGACGCTTCCTGAGAGAAGTGGATTCCAGCTCGGTAATGATAAATGCGTCCACGAGATTTGCCGATGGATTTGAATATGGACTGGGTGCAGAAATTGGAATTTCAACATCCAAGTTGCATGCCAGAGGTCCTGTGGGCCTGGAAGGTTTGACATCGCAAAAATATATCGTACTTGGCGATGGCCAAATTCGCGAGTGAGATTGCCGAATGCAATTCTTTTTTTCGCCTGGCAGGAATCGGTCATCTGGCGCCGGGAATCCGAATATGTTCTGTTTAGCATCTTTGTAAGCAATTGGTTTGTTGGGATAATGAGACGAAGTTCGTTATAGCTGGTCTCTGAACAAGGAGAACCCAGGTGATTGAATGCAGCGGGGTATAGCAATTTTTGGCGGCACTTTTGATCCGATTCATGTTGGTCACTTGCGTTCTGCAATAGAAGTGGCCGAATATCTGGAAGTGGATTCGGTTCGCCTGGTTCCCGCCAGCCAGCCAGCACGTCGTCCCGCTCGCGAT
>CAZNFE010000204.1:0-6012 GCA_964571945.1 uncultured Pseudomonadales bacterium | reverse complement strand
CAGCCTGCAACTTTGCGCTTATACGAATGACTTCAGAATCGACCAGATACGGACTCGATACACACGTCTATCGATGTGATCGAATACCCGATCAGGTTCTATCTCAAATTCACGCATTGTTCGCTGTAGCCTTTCGAAATGCGAATCACGATTATCTCGACAAATCACTGCGCACCTTACGATTTGTCGCCGTTGCCCGTGAGAATAACATTATGGCCGGTTTTGCACTGGGTGACTGCGTCCTGACCGATCTGCCAGGGATCAGCGGTTCACAGACAGTTGTACTGGGCGGCCTGAGCTGTATTGCAACAGAGTATAGACGCCAGGGGCTATTCGGCTCCCTCGAGCGAATGGCCACTCATGCGAGCGGCATGATCAGGAAAGATAGGCGCATACTCGGGTGTGGACGCATGGCACACCCTGCCAGTTTCAGTGGCATGAGTTGTAATCCCACAGTAATACCCAAACCAAATGTCCCCATTACAGGCTGGCAGAAAGAAATTGGGCTTCGCATCGCCGAGTTATACAAGGTGCCACTGGACCCTGAAACATTCATCGTGAGGGGAGAAGGAAAACCAATTGGTTATCCTGAAATGAAAATTGACGTACCTGATGCCGAGTGGCGGATCTTCAAGGATGTTGATCGGGACAGGGGTGATTCCCTGCTGGGCATATCCTGGTCCCCCGATGCTCCCGGGGGATGGTGAGATGGGATGATGAGAGACCGGCAGCCACATCGAATCTTATACGATGATATAAACAGTGCCGGATATGCGAGACAACGCACATGACTGAATCAGCAGCGATTCACACAGATCCTGTCATCGGCAAGGTCTTGTCACCTCGACCATTCAGCGTAGATGACCGGATGCTTGACAATTATTTGTCGGGACTGGCGCTGAAAGACAAGAATCAGACAGTCATCGCCAGATCCAGACATCACCAGTAGACAGAAGATGAATCGGAGCAGGTCTCACAATCTACCAGGGAAGACCGATTCGATGACGTGGGCTCAGAGATTGAAGCGAGTCTTCGCTATAGAGGGGGTCGCCTCCGGATTGAGAAGTGTGAAAAGTGCGGTGGCAAAGTGAAGCTCATCGCATGTATCGAAGACCCAGAGGTCGTCGAAAAGATATTGAAGCATCTTGGTCTGGATGTCGCGTCACAGGCGAGGAATCGTTCACCGCCAGAGGATCTCTTGCCGCATTCGACCCAACTATTCTGGCGCTAAGAGACCCGGCCACTTTCGTGATGATATTCAAGTGTAAGTCAATCGTCTTTTCCGCCATTGGTTTCCCAAGCATTGCATTTGTTACTTACGGCCTTGGCTTCTGGGGGCCTCCCTTCTTCCAGCGCGTTCACCATGTCAGCGCTTCAGAGGCTGGAACAATACTTGGCCTATCAGCTGCTATTGGTGGCTGGGCAGGCGTAACCATTGGCAGTAACAGTGGGCAAGCACTCACCACAGGCATGCTCTGGGGGTTGTGCGCATACATCGTTGCAATGCTAACGCTTGTTCTTGCAGCCATTAATATAGAAAAAGATCAGAACACAAGGGAGCAGAGGGCTAAATCGCTTTGTGAAAAATTTTAAGTTCTGGTCATCCCGATTGATCGGACATTCCCTGGCGGTATTATCTGTCGAGGTTAGCAAACTACCAACTTGCTGAATCTGCCAGATCCCAATCTCTGAGCCAACCCTCTGGCCAGTTCTCTGAGAAGTCCTCACCACCAAGCAGGCAGCCTGACTCAATAGTTGGGTAGAGTTCAGCGTAGGTCATCACATGATTGGCAGATACTCGCCTGTTGATATGCTCGGCCGAGACATCATTTAAATTATCGATACCTGCAGCTGCCGATAACTCCAGCAAATTTTCAATCATACTGGAATGATAACTGGCAACGCGTTCTGCCTTGTCGTCAACATCCAACGATTTGTATCTGGCAGGGTCCTGGGTAGCAACACCGGTGGGGCATGTATCCTGATTGCAATGCCTCGATTGCAAGCAGCCAAGAGCAAACATCATTGCCCGGGCAACATTCACAGTATCTGCCCCAAGGGCCATAAGCCGCAACATATGGAAAGCAGAATAGGTCTTGCCGGAAGCAATCAGGCGAATTTTCTCTCGCAGCCCAATACCCTCAAGGGCACTATGAACAAAATGCAAACCATCACGCAGTGGCGTACCTACTGAGTTGCTAAATTCAATGGGTGCGGCACCCGTCCCTCCTTCTGTGCCATCAACGGTAATAAAATCCGGTGTAATACCGGTCTCAAGCATGGCCTTGCAAATAGCCAAAAATTCTGCCTTTTTACCGATGCAAAGCTTGAAACCCACTGGCTTGCCGCCAGAGAGTTCACGCAGCGTTGCGACAAATTCTAACAAGCCTACCGGGTTTGAGAAGCTGCTGTGTGCGGGCGGAGAAACGACATCCTGGCCCATGGGTACATGACGAATAGCCGCGATTTCCTCGGTCAATTTGATTGCCGGTAATATACCGCCATGTGCAGGTTTGGCACCTTGAGATAATTTTATCTCAATCATCTTAACCACATCCCTGGTGGCATTTTCCGCAAAAAGAGTTTCATCAAAGTTACCCTGGGCATTTCGACAGCCAAAATAACCCGTGCCAATCTGCCAAATCAGGTCGCCACCATGTTCCAAATGATGCGGGCTTAAACCGCCTTCCCCAGTATTGTGCGCAAAGCCACCCATATGGGCACCTTTGTTTAAAGCCAAAATAGCGTTTTTGCTTAGCGCACCAAAACTCATGGCTGAAATATTGAGTGGCGATGCCATATAGGGTTTACTGCAATCAGAGCCGCCGAACTTAATTCTCGGGTTATGCTCAATTATGGCGCAAGGCGCTAACGAATGATTCACCCACTCGTAACCATTACGATATACGTTAAAAATAGTGCCAAATGCACGAGTATCTCGCTGACCTTTTGCTCGCTGATAAACCAGAGACCTGAATTCCCGATTAACAGGTTGGCCATTAGTATCTGATTCAACAAAGTATTGCTGAATTTCTGGACGAATGAGTTCGAACAAATAACGTACATGGCCAATAATCGGATACAACCGTAACACCGTATGTTTACGTTGCATCACATCATATAGACCCAGAAAAATAAGCGGGATCACCAACAAGAACAGCCAGTTTGCGGCAGACCAGTAGCCCGAGGACACAAATATAGCCATGGGCAGTATTACAATCGAGATAAAAAACACTTGTCGAACTGTCATAAATATCCTTTAAATTTTGCGCCTAAATCAATTAGTTCCGCGCATCCCTGATTACCAGTAATCACGTCTCGGTCATATCCTTACCCTCTGAAATCATAGGACCGATAAAGGTGTCGCGATCTTTCGGGTTACCCATATTTAACTCACGAGTCTGACTCACCAGTTTATCCCGGAACTCAGCATAAATGGCACGCGTTGCAGGCGAGGAATCATTCACCGCCAGAGGATCTCTTGCCGCATTCGACCCAACTATTCTGACATCTGCTAACCGTGGTGGGATCTAACTCGGCTTGGCCGCTCAACTCAGTTTTTTAGGGGATGATGTACTTGGCTGGAAGAGCAGAAAGGGGGCTTATTCTTCTTATCCCCATCCCCGATTCCACGTTAAGCTAAAAAGGATCTTTCCGGGTAATCTTGAAGACGTACGCGTTGTCACAGGGCTTCTCGTTCGGCATGTCGATCTCCAGGCCTTGCCGGGTCATGGACCAGTTCAGTTCCTTGTCAATGCCCAGCATTCTGACGGAGACGACCTCATCTGGTTCCAGTCGCTTTATAGCCTTAAAGTTCGAGGTTCGATCCTGGTCAAACGAGATGATGGCTTTCTGATCCGGCCATCCCAGGAAGGTGGCATAGAGTAGATTGTCCCTGCTGGTGAACCGGTAGTCGTCAGCCGTATACTCGACCTCGTGGTGTTCACTGAATGTTCCTGCCGCTTGCATCTGGGTCGGACCTTCCCCATAGGATACCCACGGCATGGTCTCGAAGATGGCTTCGCCGTTTATCTTCAGCCAGTCGCCCACCCCCTGTAAACACTTCCTGGCACCTTCGGGGATGGATCCATCGGCTTTGGGGCCTACATTGAGCAGCAGATAACCGTTCTTGCTCACGTTGTCTACCAGGTTGTGGATGAGCGTGCTGACCTTCTTGAAACCAGCGTCCGATACAAATGACCAGGCACCCTGATCATCAACCGATGTATCGGTCACCCAGTCGTAATAGGTCATCTCGTCCATTCTGCCGAGTTCATAGTCGACAACGGCGCTCCCCGGCGGAAAATCATGCCCTTTATAGGTAACTGCCAGCTCTCTTCCCCATTCCTGTTCTCTATTGTAATAATCCGCAAGGAATCGCTTCTTGTAATCTTCCTGCAGGAAGCGCAGGCCAAAATCAAACCAGATGAGATCCGGCTTATACCCCTCAATGAGTTCATCAATCTTGCCACGCCAGGTGTCTAGAAATGCCTTGGTAGGCCGATCCTGTACCGGCCAGTCCGGCCTTCTCCCCACCAGTTCCGGATCCAATCCTTCCAGGTTATGCAGCGGGCCATACAGGCCGGCATATTCGGGATTGGATACATCGCAATCGCTGCGCCAGTGGGGATAGAACCACCATTGCTCGGCATGGTGGAGCGCAACCATGAAGCGCATCCCCCGGGCGCGATAGGCTTTCTCCAACTCCCCGGTAACATCCCGCATGGGTCCCATTCGCGCGGAATTCCATGCGTTGATCTTGCTGTCCCACATGGAAAAGCCGTCGTGATGCTCGGCAACCGGCCCCGCAAAGCGCGCGCCGGCGGACTTAAAGGTCTCTGCCCACTCGTCGGCGTCGAACTTTTCTGCATTGAACATGGGGATAAAATCCTTGTATCCGAATTTCGACGCCGGCCCATAGGTTTTTTCGTGGTACTCGGCCTGGTTGTTACCCGGTCGATACATGTTGTGGGCATACCAGCTGCCGTTGGGTCCGCAGGCGGGCACCGAGTAAATCCCCCAATGGGTGTAGATGCCGAATTTATCGTCCTGCAGCCATTTTGGTGTGGTGTGGTTACGCAATGATGCCCAGTTGGGCTCGTATATTGCCAATGCCATTGTCATTTACCCTTTGGATTAAGCCTGGTTCCGCGCATGAGCTTTGATTTATATGCCCAGGTCAGCTTGCTCGTTCTGGTTGCGCTGGCTGCAAAAAATGCAATCATGATGCACAGTTTTGCACTCCAGCAACGTGCCCATGGACTGGATGCGAGAGAAGCATCCATTGCCAGTGCGCGCCTGAGATTTCGTCCCGTGCTGATGACCAGTATCGCATTTATAGCCGGATTGTCGCCCCTGGTGATCGCGAGCGGACCCGGTGCCGGAGCGATGAGGGCGGTCGGCATACCGGTCATTTCCGGTATGATCGCGGCTTCCGTCATCGGTATCCTGATGATTCCCGCGTTGTTCTATGTCTTTCAACTGATGCGCGAAAAAACTGGATGGAAACCATAACCATTTGTAGGAATTGATGTACATCTACTCCTATTACCAGTTGCTATTAACCGTTACTTTTAGTTGGCCATAGGGCAGCTCTTGGCACATCGCAAGCGTTCATCAGCGAACCCGGCGACAGCTGGTGAACGGCAGCTTTCCTGCCGATCACAGGCATTGCCATATGCCCCCCAATCACGCTCGTCAGGCCACCGAGTCGCAACCAACGCGCTTCCCCTAAATGTCTGCTTCTGAAAAAACCTGTGATACCCGGCGTGGGCTAGATCTGATAAGGCTCTCGCGGCGTCAGGTTCACGGATTCCACGACAGCGACTTGAATCCGTGCGGTCATAGCAGATTTCCAGACTGCCCCATGGCACACACGGTTCAAGCGCTCTGATACCATGCCGGCATCAATCTTCCTCTCATGGTATCGATGTTATCTGCCTTGTTACGCGCAGTACATACCATGAAAAATACCATGCTCAGAAATTCCTGCTAATCGACACAAAGATCACC
>CAZNFE010000203.1:0-6027 GCA_964571945.1 uncultured Pseudomonadales bacterium | reverse complement strand
AAAGACCAATCACATAAGCAATCCTTTGTGGAATGCCCGTGCCAACACCGAACCAATAAGCAATTGCCCGATCCCCATATTAAGCCCAGGCTACCGCCGTTGAAAAAGCAAATAACACCAGTCCAATTGACACGATATACTGCCCATAATCACCTAACAGACCTCGCGAGAATGCTTTGCTGGTCAATTCGACCGAGTGCACCAGCGAGTAGCCTCTAATGGTCACTGCGGAATTCTGTAGTTCTCCGCCTATTACCTCCAGGTCCCCGTTAAAGAGTTGATCACCCACCAGATACGTGACATTTTCTGCAATCGAACGGTTATGCAGTACGGTATAGCCGCCCTGTGTAGATTTACCCTGGACGACCGTAATGATGCCATCGAATTCATGAATCGGATCATCTTCCAATGAGTAACCCAGGTGATTGAAGAGTTGGATTTGATGCTCGGGGTTTTGATCTGAATACTCACCGGCAATGAATTCTGTATCAAACTGCTGGAAAGTATTTTCAAACTTCTCTGTCCACACACCCGATGACAGGATAACCAAACCGGTGATGGTGCATATTACGATCGTGTCGATGAAGGGCTCCAGAATAGAAACCATGCCTTCTGAAATTGGTTCATCCGCTCGTGCTGCAGCATGTGCGATCGGCGCAGATCCCTGCCCGGCTTCATTAGAGAACAGACCCCGATTCACCCCCCGATTGAAGGCATAAGCAAATGATGCTCCCAGAAAACCCCCTGTTGCAGCGGAACCCGAGAAAGCATTACTGAACACTTGTAGTATTGATGGAACCACCTGGTCGATATTCAGGACGATTACAGCCAATGCGCCAATCAGGTATATGGCAGCCATGAGAGGCACGATTTTCTCTGTGACATGAACTATTCGCTTGATACCCCCGATAATGACCATGCCAAGTAACACGGCGAGCACAGCACCGCTCAGCATGGGCGGAATCCCAAAACTTGTCTCAAGCCCAATGGCCATATTATTACTTTGTGGCATATTTCCGGATCCAAAAGAGCTGATCACGGTTGCCCCTGCAAAAAAGACTGCCAGCCACTTCATATTCAGGCGCCGCTCCATAAAATACATGGGTCCACCAGCAATAAACCCTTCTTCATCCTGAACCCGGTACTTGTGCGAGAGCGATACCTCCACAAATTTAGTTGTCATGCCCATAAACGCGGTCATCCACATCCAGAACAGTGCCGCTGGTCCACCCAGGTAGATGGCCAGTGCTACCCCACCAATGTTTCCAGTACCTACCGTACCGGATAAGGCGGTAGTGAGTGCCTGGAAATGTGAAGCATCACCTGCGTGCTCGGGTTTGTCATACTTGCCGCTTACCACGCGCCAACCATGGGCAAAGTATCTGACTTGCGGAAAACCAAGATACAACGTAAAAAACAGCCCGGTACCCAGCAACAAAAAGGGAAAGTAAGGTGCCGCTCCCAAAAGAGCATCCAGATAATGAAGTGATGAAGTAACAAATTCCAAAAAATGACTCCTGCTATATCGTATTTTGTCCTTGCTTTGAAGCTCTTAGTCGATCGCCTTGCGTGGCTCTCGCATAGTTACCAATTCTTCTGCTGTGGTTGGATGAATCCCGATGGTGGAATCGAATGTTTGTTTGGTTGCACCGGCTTTGATCGCAATTCCTATCCCTTGAATAATTTCACCGGATTCAGGTCCAACCATATGTACTCCTACAACCCGGTCAGTGGTCTTGTCGACAATTATCTTCATGAGCGTCTGTTCATCACTACCACTCAAGGTATGTTTCATTGGCCGGAAAATCGATTCATAGACATCAATTTCTTCCAGCTGATCTTTGGCAACATCTTCCGTCAGGCCCACAGAGCCGATATTCGGCTGACAGAATACCGCCGTTGCAATATTGTCGTAATCCATGGTTGTGGGCTGATGGAGAAAGTGCGTGCGTGCAAATGCCATGGCCTCCGCAATGGCTACCGGAGTCAGCTGGATTCGATCGATGACATCTCCCAGTGCATAGATCGATGGTTCAGATGTCTGGAAGGTTTCGTCTACGATAATTCCACCTGTTCCGGTGGTCTTGATGTGTACATTTTCCAGCCCGAGATCCTGGATATTGGGTGCTCTGCCGGTCGCATACATAACGAGATCGGTTGTCATGCTGCCACCACCCGCAAGATGAACGGTTAGCGTACCATCCGCATTCTTCTCGATACGGGAAACATTGGTGTCAAAATGCAGTTCGACCCCTTTTTTACGAAGTTCTTCCGCCACGAATTGACGCACTCCAATATCAAAATTACGAAGAAACAGCGGACCTCGATACAGCAAATGGCTATCTACTCCCAGGCCTCTGTAAATTCCAGCAAACTCCACGGCAATATATCCGCCACCCACGATGATGGCCCTTTCCGGCAACACATCCAGGTGGAATGCCTCATTGGAGGTGATGACATGCTCGCGCCCTGGAAAATCCGGTATCACCGGCCAGCTCCCTGTTGCAATCAGGATTTTCTCCGCACTGACAAGCTGATCGTTGATGGAAACGGTATGCGCATCAACCAATCTGGCTCGACCGTTGAAATGAGTGACTCCGGCAGCATCGAGCAGACCTTGATATACGCCATTCAGACGACTGATCTCCTGATCCTTGTTATCTCTCAGCACGGTCCAGCTAAATTTCGGATGGCTCGTTTCCCAGCCAAATCCAGCCGCTTGCTGACTGTCTTCGGCAAAATGTGAAGCATAGACAAATAGCTTCTTGGGTACGCAGCCGACGTTTACACAGGTTCCTCCCATGTACCTGTCTTCAGCCGTGGCAACTCTGGCGCCGTACTGTGCCGACATGCGTGCAGCGCGCACCCCGCCTGATCCGACGCCTATCACAAACAGGTCGAACTGATACTTACTCATAACTTCAGACTCCAATCATCCCGGAAGCCGGGAAATATCCGCTCCTAGAGAAATATACAATTCCCAAGCGCGGAGCAATATACTATATAGTATGCCGTCGGGGTAACCGAGAGCCCTCAGCGTAATAAGGAGCCCTCAGCGTAATAAGGAGCCCTCAGCGCATTAAGGAGCCCTCAGCGCATTAAAAAGCCCGCAGCGCTTCACTTACAGGAAAGGCTACAGAATATACAATGGCTGCGCCAGCAGAATCTACGGAACCGCTGACTAGTCATGCAGGACCGGTGAACGGTAGATTTTCATTCGTAACCCACAGCATAAGCTCGAGAGTGCATCATGAATTTTGGCCTTGATCAGCTATTATCTGATCGAAAATTACTATCTCAGCTTGGCAAGCAGCGGATCGGGTTGGTAGCTCACCCCGCTTCGGTCACCCGATCCCTGGAGCATGCCGTCGATGCATTAATGCGCAAGAGCGTTAATCTGTGTGCTGCATTCGGTCCCCAACACGGCTTGCGCGGTGACAAGCAGGACAATATGGTTGAGTCAGACGACTACTTCGACCCCACCCATCAAATTCCCGTTTTCAGTCTGTATGGTGAACATCGATATCCGACTGCACAGATGCTTGATACATTCGATGTGCTGCTGTTCGATCTTCAGGACATAGGCTGTCGAATCTACACATTCATCACCATATTACTGTATTTCATGCAAGCCTGCGCAAGTGCCAATAAATCAATTTGGGTGCTTGATCGACCGAACCCGGCGGGTCGTTCAGTCGATGGAATGCGCCTTCAACCCGGGTACGAGAGCTATGTTGGCTGCACAGATATTGTTATGCGTCATGGCTTAACTGTTGGGGAACTCGCAACATACCTGAAGTTCAGACACAAGCTGGATGTAGATCTGAAAGTCATCACGATTAAAGATTACGATCCACTTTCTGCTCCCGGATTTGGCTGGCCATTGGGCAACAGAGTCTGGATCAATCCGAGCCCGAATGCTGCCAGCATTAATATGTGCCGGTGCTATGCCGGGACGGTCTTGCTCGAAGGTACGAATGTCTCCGAGGGACGCGGTACAACGATTCCATTGGAAGTTTTGGGTGCCCCCGGATTGCAGATTGATGCAATAATTGAGGAAATGAAACAGTTAGCAGATTCGTGGCTGCACGGAGTTTACCTTCGTCCCTGTTATTTCGAACCCGTATTTCATAAACACCAGGGCCAGTTATGCAACGCACTTCAGATCCATACTGATTTTCCTGAATATCAACCGGAATTATTCAAACCCTACCGTCTTGTTTCAGTTTTTCTTAAAGCATTACGAAGGATTCACCCGGAATTTGATATCTGGAGCAAGCGCCCTTATGAATACGAGGTTGATAATTTACCCATTGATGTAATTAACGGAGGACCAGATCTGCGCTTGTGGATCGACGATCCCGGCTCATCCACGAATCAGCTGGCAGCGAGATTGGCCCAGGAAGAAGCCGAGTGGATTGAGACCCGAGAGCCGCATCTACTGTACCGGTAATTTCAGCACAGCAGTGAACTCCTCAACCAGGGGCCATTAGATACTGAGCAACACGATTAGCAGGAGAAGTTGATGACCAGCAATGCATTCAAGATAGCCGTTCTGGAAGGAGATGCCATCGGACCCGAGATTATGCGCCAGGCGGTTCGGGTTTTTGGCGTTCTGACTAAACACAGAGATCTGGATTTTGAACTGATCCAGGGTAAATTTGGCGCATCTGCCTATTTTGAAACCGGCAAAGCTTTCCCTGATGAGACGAAACGGATCTGTGACACGGCCGATGCGATTCTCAAGGGTCCAGTCGGTTTGAGCCATGAAGAATCTCAAAAGATCCCTGTCGAAGAGCAACCCGAGCGTGGCGCAATCCTGCCTTTGCGGGCCAGATACAACACCTTCGCCAATTTCAGACCCATCTACCTGTCAAAAGAAATGGCACATTTCTCACCGTTGAGAACAGAAATTATCAGTGAAGGCATAAACATCCTGCTAATCAGGGAACTGGTGGGGGGACTCTATTTTGGCGCCAAAGAAAAGGGCATCAATCCGGACGGACTCAGGTATGTAAAGGAATCTCTTGAATATGATGAAAACCAGATCAGTCAGATACAGCGAGTAGCTTTTCAACAGGCGAGACAGCGCAAAAAAGTATTACACAACATCCATAAGAGCAACGTATTGATGTCCAGTGTACTCTGGAATGAAATTCTGGAGGAGGTTCGGCAGGATTATCCGGATGTGGAAGTTAAGCATTTACTGGTGGACGCCGCCGCCACCGCATTATGCCTGAACCCAGGCCAATTTGATGTCATGGTGATGGAAAACATGTTCGGCGATATCCTGAGCGATCAGGCAGGTGGTCTGCTCGGATCCCTTGGATTGATGCCATCTGCGTGTATCGGGCCGGATAAGGCCTATTATGAACCTTCCCATGGTTCTGCTCCTGATATAGCCGGTAAGAATATTGCGAATCCCTATTCCATGATCGGATCCGTCGCTATGCTGCTGGAAATGAGCCTTCATCTTCAGGCCGAGGCAGATGCGGTCTGGCGGTCCATGCGGAGCGTGTTTGAAGCAGGTTACACCACCGCAGATCTTGCACCTGCCAATAACGGCCTGAAAATCTTGTCTACCGACGATTTTGGAGACAAAGTGATCGAGAGACTGGATGAAATTCTGGGATCTGGATGAATAACAATCCTCCGGCAGAACCGCGGGTTTTCGCAACTAAATAACCGATCCACAATTGTGAGATTATGTAGTTCCCGGTTTTTCTTCGCGGCACCAGCGGCTCCAGCGGCACCAGCGGCACCAGCGGCACCAGAAGGGCAGGCTTGTCAGAGACTCGCTGTGAACCCATCCATGGGCGCTCCGCACAGACGTCCTGTCTGTGAGGGTCTCTGACAAGCCTGCCCTTCCGGTGCCACTACCAATACTAATCTCCCCGGCAAAGTCGGGGATTTTGGCGTTCAATCAATGTTATCTACAGGTGAGGCGCGGCGTCAGCCGTGTGATTCATTTGCCGGGTTTGTCCTTCAACAGCCGTTCTGCTCCGGGTAAGTGCAAACGAGGGTTAT
>CAZNFE010000202.1:0-6048 GCA_964571945.1 uncultured Pseudomonadales bacterium | reverse complement strand
TCTTAATCCTGTTTATACTTCAATTTCCGAAAGCGCCGCCGCCATGGACCCGTTCCACTACTTCTCGATGTCAGCACTTTGCAACTATCCGGAAATTGACTGTTCTCAATCTTACGAATGGTACGAAAATAATAAAAAATGGCGCATCTGTATGCGCCATTTTTTACCATTATACGTTCTAGCTGTATCCTGATTGTTCGCTTCTGATTATTCTGGCGAGTACTACATCAAAAACATTGAAACTGGTTCGCCGATTAACCTGTGCATAATGTATCAATCGGCTAGTTTACGGCGCTCTTTAGCGCCTTCCCTGCTTTAAAACTTGGAACCTTGGCGGCAGCGATCTGAATTGCTGCACCTGTTTGCGGGTTTCGACCGGTTCGAGCTTTCCTGTCCCGGACCGAAAAAGTGCCAAACCCGACCAGTACTACGGAATCGCCTCCTTTCAGCGCCCCTGTGATCGAATCCAATACCGAATCCAAAGCTCTTCCAGCATCCGCTTTGGTGATATCTGCAGATGACGCAATATTATCAATAAGTTCTTGTTTGTTCACTCTCTACCCCTTATTTTTTCATGGAATTAAAAAGCCTGTCACATCCAGTGCCAGGTACGCTTCACCCAGAAGGCGTTATACCAATAGAGGAAAATGCCTGTCAAGACAGCTTAGCCGCAATTTGCCTTAATGTGCACTAATTCTCACATTTGGGTCGGATTCTGGTGCATTTTCCTGTTTTGTGGACTTCGAAGAGGAGTTTTTTGCTTTTAGCGGTTCCGGCATCCTCTGCAGTGCCAATTCCAGCACTTCGTCAATCCATTTGACTGATTTTATGTCCAAATCAGCTTTAATGTTATCTGGAATCTCCTTCAAATCCCGCTCGTTTTCATCCGGAATCAGTACCGTCCTGACTCCACCCCGGTGAGCTGCAAGGAGTTTTTCCTTGAGGCCACCGATCGGTAAAACCTGTCCACGCAACGTGATTTCACCTGTCATGGCAACATCTGCTCTGGCCGGTATGCCGGTCAGAACCGATACAATAGCCGTACAGAGTGCGATCCCCGCACTGGGCCCATCCTTGGGGGTCGCCCCTTCCGGCATATGGATGTGCAGATCGAACTTCTCGTGGAAATCCTGGTTAATACCGAGTACGGCCGCCCGGCTTCGAACGACGGTAACTGCCGCCTGAATTGATTCTTGCATGACATCACCCAGAGACCCGGTTTTCGTCTGTTGCCCCTTTCCGGGTACCGCGACCGCTTCAATGGTCAATAACTCTCCACCGAAGGAAGTAACCGCTAATCCGGTAACCTGACCGATCTGATCCTTTTCCTCCGCTCGACCGTAACTAAATTTGCGGACGCCGGAGTATTCTTCCAGATTATCAGAATCAATCGTCATGGAAAAAGACTTGTGTTCATCGTCGGATGGCAGCAATACCTGTTCCTTAACTACCTTCCGACAAATCTTGGCGATTTCTCTTTCCAGTCCACGCACACCTGCTTCTCTGGTGTAATAGCGTACCAGGTCTTGTATCGCATCTTCGCTAAAAATGAGTTCTTTCTTCTTCACACCATTATTTTTTTTCTGCTTTGTCACGAGGTATCGCGAGGCTATATTGATCTTCTCATCTTCCGTATACCCGGGAATTCGAATAATCTCCATGCGATCCAACAGGGGTGCTGGTATATTCATGGTATTAGATGTACAGATAAACATCACCTCTGACAGATCGTAATCCACTTCCATATAGTGGTCGTTAAACAGATTGTTCTGTTCAGGGTCAAGTACTTCCAGCAATGCTGCTGACGGATCACCTCTGTGATCCTGCCCCATCTTGTCAACCTCATCCAACAGAAAGAGCGGGTTCTTAACTCCCGCCTTGGCCAGCTTTTGAATAATCTTACCGGGCATGGAACCTATGTAAGTACGTCGATGTCCGCGAATCTCCGCCTCATCCCGCACACCGCCAAGAGACATCCTGATAAATTTTCGATTCGTCGCCCTCGCAATTGATTCCCCAAGTGAGGTTTTTCCAACACCGGGTGGACCTACCAGACATAACACCGGACCCTTTAGTTTTTTAACTCTTCTCTGGACGGCCAGATACTCCAGGATACGTTCTTTTACTTCTGCTAACCCGTAGTGATCTGCTTCGAGCACCTGTTCCGCTCGACCGATGTCTTTGCGTACTCTACTACGGGTCTTCCAGGGTACACTCAGCATCCAGTCGATGTAACCGCGAACAACGGTTGCTTCCGCCGACATAGGAGACATCATCTTCAATTTATTCAATTCCAATCGAGTCTTGTCCCGGGCTTCTTTCGGCATTCCGGCAGCAGTAATGCGTGCTTCAATGTCTTCGGTTTCATTGGGAAGATCATCCAGATCCCCCAGTTCTTTCTGGATGGCTTTCATTTGCTCATTCAGATAGTACTCACGCTGGCTCTTCTCCATCTGATTCTTGACACGACCGCGAATTCGCTTCTCCACTTTGAACAGATCAATCTCTTCCTCGAGCAACTTCACCATATGCTCAAGGCGTTCATTCAAGTCAACCATTTCCAGAATGAGCTGTTTTTCTGCTAATTTGAGATTCATTTGCGCAGCGATGGTATCCACCAGGCGGCTGGGATTATCAATACTGCTAAGTGACGTCATCACTTCCGGGGGTATTTTTTTGCTTAATTGGCCATATTGGTCAAATGCGGTCATGACTGATCGTACCAGTGCTTCCGACTCATCCGGCAACACATCCGATTCAATTATGCCGTTTACATCAGCAGTAAAAAAATCTTCATCGTCATAAATTCTGGTTATTTCTGCTCGATGGTTTCCCTCGATCAATATCTTGACCGTTCCATCCGGCAATTTGATGAACTGCAGTATTTTGGAAATGGTACCAAACTGGAACAGATCTTCGGCTTTCGGATCCTGTTGCTCAGGATCTCTTTTAGCAACCAGCAACACCTTTTTGTCCGACACATTCTTCTGCGCCTGTCGCAAAGCACGGATAGACTTCTCGGTGCCGATGAAAAGCGGTTGCACGCCATGCGGATATACCACCATGTCGCGTAGTGGAACGACCGGTAACCTGGTTTCAGCCATGCTATCCATCTGATCGCCTCTTGGTTTCTGTTACCTCATAGGTCGATATTGGCGGTCCGAAATTCTGTGTTTCAAGAAATCGGGATTCCCCGCACAACGGTCGATAAAGGTCTAGTTTAGCGCTGATTTACGGGCTCTACTATAAAAAATGGGTCAAATTGACCGCTGACCCTATCCAGGATCAGGAACCGGTATGAGTAAGTTTTGCTTATTCACTCAGTGCTTTGGATTGCTCCGGACTTTCATAAATCAGCATCGGTTCAGACTTTCCATTGATGACACTCTCATCAACAACGACTTTTACGACGTCATCTACGGACGGCAAATCGAACATCACATCAAGCAACACCGATTCCAAAATCGATCGTAAACCCCTTGCTCCGGTCTTCCGCTCCATCGCCCTTTCTGCCACTGCCTTGAGAGCATCTTCCCTGAAATCAAGCTCAACGCCTTCCATTTCAAACAACTTGGTATATTGCTTTGTGAAGGCATTTTTAGGTTCCTTCAGAATTCTGACTAATGCATCGACATCCAGTTCATCCAGGGTTGCGATTACAGGCAGCCTGCCAACAAATTCAGGAATTAAACCATAGCGAACTAAATCTTCCGGCTGGACATTACTCAGCGTTTCCCCGAGGTTTTTCTTATTCGCCTGGGTAGTGACATTGGCATTAAAACCAATGCCGCTGCGCTCAGATCGATCCTGTATCACTTTATCCAGACCTGAAAATGCTCCGCCGCAGAGAAACAAAATATTGCTGGTATCGACCTGCAGGAACTCTTGCTGCGGGTGTTTCCGCCCGCCTTGAGGAGGTACCGAAGCAACCGTACCCTCGATTAACTTCAGTAATGCCTGTTGAACACCTTCGCCCGATACATCCCGGGTAATCGAGGGATTGTCTGACTTACGGGAAATCTTATCTATTTCGTCGATATAGACAATTCCGATCTGGGCTTTGTCGACATCATAATCACATCTTTGCAGCAGTTTCTGAATGATGTTTTCAACATCCTCACCGACATAACCGGCCTCTGTGAGCGTTGTTGCATCAGCAATAGTGAATGGTACATCCAGTAATCTTGCCAGGGTTTCAGCAAGTAAAGTCTTACCGACTCCGGTCGGTCCGATCAATAGAATATTGCTCTTCTGCAATTCTACCTCATCTTTCTTACTGGCATGGTTCAGTCTTTTATAGTGATTGTAAACAGCAACGGAGAGTACTTTCTTCGCGCTATGCTGCCCGATCACATACTCGTCCAGGATATCCTTGATTTCCTTTGGTGTGGGTAGTTCTTTAACCTCACCCTCGTCATGCTTTTCCTGCAACTCTTCTCTGATGATATCGTTGCAGAGTTCGACACACTCATCGCACACATATACGGACGGGCCGGCAATCAGTTTGCGTACCTCATGTTGGCTCTTGCCGCAAAAACTGCAAAGCAATAACTTGCCGTCACCACCATTGCCATCATGTTCGTCGGTCATTCAAATACCTCGAATCTCACTTTTTTATGCTCTCACTTCATTTACATCGCTGATTTTGCAGGCTCTGCCCTGCAAAATCAATGGGAATTCCGTCGACGGAAAAGCCTTGCATCAAGCACATCCAGGCGACGGCTCTCGACAGATAGCCATTTTTCGATCAAGCACCCACTGCGTGAGCCTCAATCACTTCCAGACTCGGAAAGCTCGCCAAAATCGATTCAATCACAATCCTCCGGCAAAGCCGGGGGTTTTCGCTTTCAATCAACGCTCTTTAATTTAGCCCTGGGTTCCTGCACCAGATCAATCAATCCATATTCTTTCGCTTCAGTCGCCGTCATAAAATTATCCCGCTCCGTATCGATGGCGATTTTTTCAACATCCTGATCGGTATGGAGTGCCAGAATTTCATTGAGTCGCTTTCGGAGATATAGAATTTCCTGAGCCTGAATTTCAATGTCGGATGCTTGTCCTTGCGAACCCCCACTGGGTTGATGAATCATCACCCTGGAATTCGGCAGACAATACCGCTTACCATCGGCACCACCGGCAAGCAGGAGTGCTCCCATGCTCGCAGCCTGGCCAATGCACATGGTACTAACATCACAATTCACAAACTGCATGGTATCGTAAATGGCCAACCCTGCCGAAACTGATCCGCCCGGCGAATTAATGTACAACTGGATATCTTTATCGGCATTTTCACTTTCACAGAAAAGCATCTGCGCCACCACCAGGTTAGCCACCTGGTCCTCAATCGGGCCTACGATGAATATGATCCGATCCTTTAACAGACGTGAATAAATGTCATACGACCGTTCACCCCGGGCTGTCTGTTCCAGCACCATAGGCACCAAACCCAGGTTATTGACGCCTGGAGGCGGGGTATCTTTCACATATGTCATCCTGATTCCTCTCGGTGTTCTGGTTGTTGCTCACCAGTAGTTTGTTATCGACTCTCCCAGTTATTGGGATTCATTCCGGTAGATTCAAGAGAAGCGGCAAAATCTCGCAGATCCATGCAGGGTCAGCTACCTGGAATTATTATCGGCACTTTCGGTGACTTCTTCAGCGTCAGATGAGTCCGTTTCGGACTCTGTCTCCGGGGCTGGAGGCTTGATCGCTTCTTCATAGCTGCACTCAACTTCACTAATCTGAGCCTTGTCCAGTATAAAATCAACCACTTGTTCTTCAAGTACCATATTTTCTATCTTACCGAGTTGCTGCTCATTACTGTAGTACCAATCGACCACCTGCTTGGGGTCTTCATAGGTACTGGCCATATCTTCAATGGTCTTTTTCACTCGATCCCTGTCTACTTCAATCGATTCCTGTTGCAGTATCTCATTTACTAACAGACCGAGCGACACGCTTTTTTCCGCCTGGGCGTTAAACATCTCGGCCGGTAGAATGGATGGATCGATGTTGGCTGCGTTCTGCCCACCGAATTGTTGTACGGCT
>CAZNFE010000201.1:0-6070 GCA_964571945.1 uncultured Pseudomonadales bacterium | reverse complement strand
CTAATTGCCAGAAACAGACAACGATTGATCTCTTTGATTTCTGCGAGTGATAAACCGGTTTTATCCAGTACCTGATGTATCTTCTTGCTGGCATGCCTAATGGATGTGCGATTTTTTTTCAACACTTCACTGTACTCATCCGCCAGTGCAATTTGCTTATCAACCCAGTCGATTTCATGTTCATGACCAACGTATCTCTTCAGAAACAGCTTCTTCGGCATCCTGGCTTTACCAATACACAGTTCCCTGAGCAAACGTTCCTGTTCCCGAATTTGTTGCACATCAGCATGTACGATCTCAATGATGGCATCCATGTATGCCGGTACCAATTTGAAGGAGAATTTTTCACCAAGCCTGGCTATCTCTTTCAACGATTTCTCGTGACCCCGTCCATATTTAGAAATCACCTTTTCTGTTTTGTCGTATTGACGCTTCAGTGCTCTAAATCTTGACGCTGCCTCTTTGGGATCAAGTCCTCTTTCGGGCTCCGAATCATCTGCCAGAAAGTCGCCGCTGGATTTTGCCTTGGCAACTTTGGACATGTCAGGAATAACATCATCCGAATCCAGATAACCCGCTATCAGAACAGACAAATTGCCTTCTTCTGCGACGATGCGGTTATACTCATTCCTGATCTTTTCAACTACACCGGGATACCTGACCAACACGTTCATGGTCTCAGTCAAACCGGCTTCGATTCGTTTGGCGATCACGATTTCACCTTGCCGCGTCAACAAGGGTACAGTCCCCATTTCCCGCATATACATTCGCACCGGATCAATGGTTCGTCCGACCACTGAATCAACAGCTGCCATGGCTGCCGCCGGATCGAGGGCTATTTCTTCCGCTTGATTTTCTTTCATTAACTCAGGATCCGGAGTCTCTTCATACACAGTGATGCCCATTTCTTCGAACATCTGTACGATACTCTCCACAGCTTCAGACCCAGTGATATCTTCCGGCAGGTAGTCGGCAAGCTGATCATAAGTAAGGAATCCCTGCACTTTTCCTCGTTCAATCAGTTGTTTGAGCAAGGATTCTTCGCTCTGTACCTCGGATCTATCCAGATCAGAAGTATCAGAGTCATTGGGATGAAGTGCTTCGAGTGGATCAAGGCCATCAGCGACATTGCTTAAAGAATCATTGGACATTACCGACTCGTATACCTCATTGCGAGACTGATTTGTCATAGGGACCGACTCCTTCTGCGGTTTCAAGAACTGCGTACTGGATCACGATATCAACAATCTACTATCGCTGGCCTGAATAACACGAGTATTTTGATCTTCTTGTTCTGTTCGTGTGACAATCTGTGAAGAATTCGCAGTTAGTCTCTCAGGAGAAATTGTTGATAGTTCAATCCAGCATAATTTCTTGCCACTATATGCAAATGTTGCGTCATTATTCTCTCCATTTTTGATAATGTCCAGATAAAAAACACCTATTCGATGAACTCCACATCTTGCTCGTTCAGATCGAACAGGCGTCTCGGATGGTCTGTGAATGGCGAAATTGGAGATCTTCTTTTTCATCCCAACCGGTATCATTTACATAACAAATTGATCTAAGGAGTATCAACTCGCAGCTTCCTTTTTAATATCAAAGCCTTAGATCATTTTCCATCGCATGAGAAAAATTTCCCCAAGAAATCTCCATTTTTCCCCCTTCATTTTGGATTCGAGAACCGTTATATTATTTTACCTCGCTAGCCTAAGCTGTATGTGCATACAGTGTTCTCCTCGGCAGGAAGGATACGGCATACAGCTTGGCTAGCCGAGACCAATCCCATCCCTTCACCACATTACTACCTGAACCAGGCCCTGGGTTTTTGCGCAGTCTCAATCCAGTATTTCGTGCCAGGCATATGACAGGTCGCCTATCACATAAAAAAATGGATTAAGCAAATTCTCTTTTGTATTGTATCTCAGCACATTGAATTCCGAGTCAACCAGCAATCCACCTGCCGCTTCTACAATCGCTTGCGCGGCGGCAGTATCCCACTCGCACGTGGGAGCCAATCTGGGGTATATATCCGCAGTTCCCTCTGCCACCAGGCAAATTTTGAGTGAGCTCCCCATATTGATTGTGTCCACTACCGCAAACTCCTGCTTCAATTTCTTTAATGTATCCTGCAATGCCTCACTGCCGTGACGACGGCTGGCAACCACGGTTAACTTCCCGCTCGTTTTAAGTTGCCTGACTCGAATGATTTCGGGTGACAGATCCCTGCTCTGTTTGAACGCAAATCCCGGGCTTCCTGAGTCAGAGATTTTTTGCACACCAACGTACAACTCTTCTTTAACCGGGACATACACCACACCAAGAATCGGGATCCCGTCATGAATCAATGCAATATTGACCGTAAATTCACCGTTCCGGCTGATAAATTCCTTAGTGCCGTCCAACGGGTCAACCAGCCAATATGTCTGCCAGCGGCTACGTACCTCATAACTCAATTCATCGGATTCTTCGGAAAGTGTCGGAATCCATGGTGTTAGTTGCTGCAGCCCGGTAACAATAACCTGGTGAGATGCCATATCTGCCTGGGTCAATGGTGAATCATCAGACTTCTGCGTAATCTTGATATCTTCTTTTTCATAAATATCAAGTATCCGCTGACCCGCCTTTCGACTGATGGTAATGACCTTCTCTCTCCAGTGTTCATCTTCGAGTAATCTTTCGAGCTTATCCTGCTGCATCCGAATCCACCCCTACCTCTGTTCTATTCTCGACAAAATGGTGATTACCTCTTTCTCCGCGAGTTAATTCTGAGCATAATTACGTGTTCGTTTATAGCGTATCCGGGGACTCTTTCACATAGTGTGCGTACATGTCAAAAATGAGATTGGATAAGTGGCTCTGGGCTGCACGATTCTTTAAAACTCGAGCCAAAGCAAAGCAGGCTATCGAAGGCGGAATGGTGCATATAGGTGGTGTTCGGGGAAAATCCAGCAAGGAATTGCAACTCGGAGACGAACTCGTAATCCGCCAGGGTCGAGATGAAAAGACAGTCGTGGTCACAGGTCTTTCCATGCAGCGGCAGGGTGCCCCTGAAGCCAGTTTACTCTATCAGGAATCTGCTGAAAGCATTCACCGTCGAGAAGAAGAGGCACTACACAGGAAAGCGCTGGCAGGTAATAAAACGGCAGCAATTCACAAGCCAACAAAGAAGCAACGGCGCCAAATTCACCAATTTCGTGACAAATATCACTGATACGAATCGGTGATGAAGCCTCCCGATTGCCATCACGCCACTATGTGAAGCCAGGTACCGCCGAGGCAGGTGAAATTTCCTCACCAGGGTAACACAACAAATTTGAGTGCCATTAAATTACCAAATTTGGCATAATCGATTTCTTGTTCGGACTGATAGTTCTCGCCTGGATTATTGACAGGATCTTCGTTCGGACCGAATAACACTACCTGAGAGTTCTTTTGACACATATTCCGGAACATCGACTTTTGCTCCTGAGCAAAAATTCTTCTGCCTCCCTGCTTGCAGAAATCAGCCGCGGCATCGAACGTGAAGCACTCAGGGTCACCAATCGAGGGGCTCTTTCCCAGCAGGCACACCCGCAATTCCTCGGCTCAAAACTGTGTCATCCATCCGTAACAACCGATTTCAGTGAGGCACAGCCGGAACTTATCACCTCAGTCTCATCAAGTATCTCTGAGACACTTGATGCGCTGGATAGAATTCATCGCTTTGTCTACTCGGGCCTGGATGACGAACTCCTCTGGTCAGCCAGCATGCCATGTGAACTATCACAAGCAGAGGAAATTCCTCTTGCCAGCTATGGCAGCTCGAATCTCGCGCGGCTGAAAACGACCTACCGGCATGGACTGGGTCTTCGCTACAGTCGCATCATGCAAACCATCTGCGCAGTCCATTACAACTTTTCTCTATCCAACGCCTTCTGGCAGGATCACTGGGAAACGACCGGCTCTGGTGAAGACTTCAAGGATTTCAGGTCTCGGCGCTACTTCGATCAAATGCGCAATTTCAGGCGCCTTTCCTGGCTGCCCATTTACCTTTTTGGCGCCTCACCTGTGGTTTCCGAATCGTTCGTCAGGGACAAGCAACACCGCCTGCAGAGATTTGATGACTCCAGCTTATACGCACCATTTGCTACTTCGTTGCGGAACGGTAATCTGGGCTACCAGAGTAATACTCAGGCCTCGATGATCCAGATTTGCTTCAACAGTCTTGATAACTATATAGATACCCTGGTCGATGCAATTACGACCCCGCATCCGGAATATCTCCACTTCGGCACAAAGCATGCTGGTGAATACCTTCAGGTGAACACCAGCATCTTGCAGTCGGAAGCTGAATTTTACAGTACCATTCGTGCCAAATGTGTACCACCACCCGGTAAAAACTTCCTTAAAGAATTGAAGGCAAAGGGAGTTGAATACATAGAAGTTAGATTACTGGATATAAACCCCTATCTGCCGATGGGTATTGATGCCAGTCAAATCAGGTTTCTGGATACATTACTTCTCTACTGCCTGATTGCCGATAGCCCTGTCCACGATGATCAACTCTGCGAGGCTGTAAACCTTAACGTACACCATACTGTATACCAGGGTCGAAATCCCCAGCTCCTGCTGGATGATCATGGCCAGTTTAAATCAATACGTGACTGGGGTGGCTCCCTGCTGAAAGAGATGCTGCCGATCGCCAGATTACTGGACAACTGCAATAGCAGCCACGAGCATGAGGAAACCCTGCAGGCGATGCAGGCAAGAATTGATGATAGCAGTTTGACGCCATCTGCCAGGATACTGGATGACATGCGTTCCACCGGGCGCTCATTTTTAGAATTCGCCATGGATCAGACCCTGGCGCACAAAGCCCATTTCCAATCGAGCATCTTGCCTGCAGATCAGTTGGCAAAATTTCGTAAACTGTCTGAGGAATCAGTTCTGTCACAAATCCGCCTGGAGCAGGCGGACACCTGTAATTTTGATGAGTATCTTAATAACATCATGAAAGACTACCTTGAACTGGCTGGAGAAGCATGAGTTCTGTTAGCGCAGGTTCGCTTATTCCATGAATCATCTGGCTCACTTCTTCCTCGCACAAAGAAAACCACACCTGGAAATTGGTGCATTTCTAGGTGACTTTACGAAAGGGCTCCTGCAAGACCGGTATCCAGGAGATATTGAGAATGGCATTCGGCTACACAGAAAAATAGACGCATTTACAGACAGGCATCCGATTGTCAAACGGAGCTACTCAAGGATTGACCCTCCTCTGAGGCGTTATGCTCCGATCATGATCGACGTTTTTTACGACCACTTTCTCGCCAGACAATGGCTATCATATAGCCCTGAATGCCTATCTCAATTCAGTGACAGAATATTCTCAACCCTGGAATCGCGGGAAGCATTGTTGCCTCCCAGGGCCAGAGAAGCGGCCCGAAATATGAGAAGGTACCAGGTTCTCGCCGCTTACGCCGATGCCAATTTCCTGATTCCCGTTCTGCAGCGGCTCAGCCAACGATTGAATCATGCAAATCCATTATCCGATGGATTTACCCAATTCGAGGATAATCAGTTGGAATTGGCCGGGGATTTCAGCCAATTCTTTCCTGAGGTCATGTCTTATGCCCGTGATGTAGTAAGCAGCATGGATAAAAATGCCCTTAATCAGGCGCGAGGCGCCTGATTCGGCTTCCCGCGCATCCTTGATTAAGACATAATGTGCTCGCTCAATCACCGTATCGGTTCGATCGGGTGAGTAGCAAACCCTCATAATTGCGAGATCAGGTAACAATTTCCATGCCTTCAGCAAGAAGTATCAACACAATTGTGTTCCTCGGTTGCGCGGGCTTGATAGCAATCGCATTGTTCTTCGAACACGTGATGGGTCTGGAACCTTGTTACCTCTGTATCATGCAGCGTGTTATGGTAATCGTTACCGGTTTTTTAGCACTAGTTGCTGCGGTTCACAATCCGGCTATGACCGGGATCAGGGTCTATGCATCGTTGATGACCCTGTCTGCATTGGGTGGTGCACTAGTCTCCATTCGCCAGTTATGGCTCCAAAGCCTGCCGGCTGATC
>CAZNFE010000200.1:4210-6087 GCA_964571945.1 uncultured Pseudomonadales bacterium | reverse complement strand
TGACCCCTCTGCTTTTTCTTGACCCCTCTGCTTTTTCTTGACCCCTCTGCTTTTTCTTGACCCCTCTGCTTTTTGATTCAGAGACAACTTCATGTGGCAGTGGAAACCAGCGCAATGCTTCAAACTCATCGTTCATACAATTCTGCTCGCCCTCATCTTGCTGCAGGTGAGTGATAGGTAAATCTGCTAATCGCTGCGCATCTTCAAGATACTTCTCAAAAGCTGATTCATCCGTTCGCTGATGTTCATGATTGAACTCAAGACTTCCCTGGTCGTAATGAATATCCGATAACTGCATCGGGGCACGGTGCTGCCAGTTGTAATGATCCCAAAGACCAGTCGTTGGCGAGAACTTGTAATAAGGCAGAAATTTCCAGCCATTTTTCGAAATGAATTCAACCGCCTGAAGCAGGAATTGAAATGTTGCCGGGGATATGAAGTAATTGAAGTTAATCCTTGTCCAGCCTGGCTTGATTCCCTCGCAACCCTTCAGAATCTCCTGCTGATACTCTAATGATTTAAGCGGACCAATACCGAGCAGCCTGTGCCCATATGGACCGGCGCAGGAGCAACCACCGCGAGCCTGAATACCAAACAGGTCATTTAGTAATGTAACGACATAATTATGATGCAGATAACGGTCTCCAAATCGCACCATAAAGGATACGATGGATAGTCGAGACACATCCGGATTTCCCAGAATCTGTATGTTGGGATTTTTCTGCCAGCGGCCAATGGCTTCGCGAACAAATCTATCTTCCTGCCTGCGTATGAAGTCTATGCCCACCGCTTCTTTAAGCTGAAGCACCAACCCTGCCCGGATGGCACCAATGATATCCGGCGTACCTCCCTCCTCTCTCTGAGCAAGATTTTCCAGATATCGGTGCCCTGTTGGACCGACGTACGCAACCGTGCCACCACCGGGAACGGTTGGCACCCGGTTGCGTACCAGTTTCTTCTTGACTACCAGGATGCCAGGAGTACCCGGACCGCCGATAAACTTGTGTGGCGAAATGAAGACGGCATCTTTGTAATCCGTCGGGTCGTCCGTGCTGAAATTCATTTCAATTCTGACATAGGGTGCTGCTGCAGCAAAATCCCAGAAAGCCAGTGCCCCGTGCCGGTGAAGTATTCTTGAGATCTCGCGAGTGCCCGATCCGATACCTGTTACATTTGATGCCGCCGAAAAACTCCCGATTTTCAATGGCCGATTGGCAAATCGCTGCAACTCCTGTTTGAGCAATTCACGATCCGGCAATCCATTTTCATCTTCATCGATTACCACTACATCAGCAATCGATTCGCGCCATGGCAATTCATTGGAATGGTGCTCGTATGGGCCAATGAACACGACCGGGCGTTCGTCTATCGGGATCTGATCTCGAAGGGAGTATTGATCATCAAGATTCGCCGGTATTCTCAGGTTCATAATATCAATGAGTTTGTTGATAGCGCCGGTTGCCCCTGACCCGGTGAAGATCAGTACGTCCTGTTCGTTCGCTGCCAATGCCTGGCTGATGATTTCGCGGGCATCCTCACGAAACCGTGTGGACTGCAGTCCGGTCCCAGAACTCTCTGTGTGAGTATTCGCATAATATGGCAGCACGTGGTCACGGATGAAGTCTTCTATAAACGTCAGCGACCTGCCTGATGCCGTGTAGTCGGCATAGGTAACCAAATGCTGACCAAACGGCCCTGCGATCTCATGGTGTCGACCAATAATGGAATTCCTGATTTTTTCAAGTAACCTTACTCGATCATTCACTGCCGCACCTCCGTAGGCAAACCCTGGCGTCGGAATTTCATCAGCCACGCATCTTCTTGCTCAGGTTTTGCGTCCCGCCTGCATCACGATAATTTCCAGGGAAGGGGTCAAG
>CAZNFE010000200.1:0-4110 GCA_964571945.1 uncultured Pseudomonadales bacterium | reverse complement strand
TTACATGCATGTCAGGATTGATGCCGCAGTACAGCGCCTGCTCTGATGCCCGTGCTTTCACCATTCACAAAACTGATCTGACCATTGACGATGGTGTTCCGGTAACCCTTCGACTGTTGAATGAATCTTGGCGCTCCACCTGGAAAGTCATGGACGATTTCCGGTTGAAGCTCAGCAACCTCATCTGCCTCAAATACATTGATATCAGCGCGTTGGCCAGCCGACAAAGTGCCACGATCGGTTAATCCGATTACTCTGGCCGGTGCAGAAGTAATACGTCTAATGCCCTCTTCCAGCGAATATACGCCTGCCTCCCTGACCCAATGGGAAAGCGTGAAACTTGCCCAGCCTGCATCCATTATCTGTGACACATGGGCTCCCGTATCACCCAGACCGGGGAATATGTGTTCACTCCTGAACAAATCCCCCAGTTCTTCCATATTCTGGTTAAACATGCGGAAGTTGAAATACCCTTTCCCATCACTCTCACTGCAGAGCCTGAGAAAGGTTTCTGACCAATGTTCACCCGCAGCATCAGCAATTGCCTTGAGGTTGTTCTCCTGGGTCGCCGCATACTCGGGCACCTCCCCGTGTCCCATGTAATACACCTGGTTCATTGGTATCCAGTTGGTACTTTGTTGTCGAGCTTCTGCAACCAGCCTGGTTGCCATCTCGGTATCCCGGATAGCATCCAGCCGACCGGCAAGATCCAGCGCCCTGAGTTTGTCCCAGCTTTCACCCTGAACAGGTATATTCCACTGCAAACCAAACATATGTCCGGAACCACGAACCTGGGTGATCGCAGTTACATCACGACCCTGACAAAGCTGCTCCAGATGATCAGCCTGGGCGCGACCTGAACCCTTTTCCGGTCCTACTCCATAACTGAACAACACTCGACCCCCGGTGGTATCGGACATTGTCTTGATCACATCGAAGGTTGCCCCTACCGCCTGTACCAGCCCGTCCCGCTGACCAATTGCCTTGCCGATTTCTACCAGTTCCTCCGGATCGGCGAAGGTTCCCGGGATGGACCGGCCATCCGGCAGCTTGTGGGGGGCATAACGATTTGTGGAAAAACCCATGGCACCACGATCAATGGACCTTCCTACGATGTCTGCCATCTCTTTTCGTTCACTCTCCGTGGACTGCTCTTCCACCGCACGCTCTCCCATCACATAATATCGCACGGCGCAATGTCCAACGAGACCACATACATTCATCGCCGGTTGAAGCCGCTCGAGCGTATCCAGGTAACCGCCGTAATCTTCCCAGTCCCAGGGCAAGCCAGTCAGAATGGCATCTTTAGGGATATTTTCAACGGTTTCCATCATCCCTGCCAATAACTCCCTGTCATCAGGTTTGCACGGCGCGAAGGTGACACCGCAATTCCCCATCAGTGCAGTAGTGACGCCATGCCAGCTAAGCGGGGTCATCATGGGATCCCAGCCAATTTGCGCATCCAGATGGGTGTGCAGGTCGATAAATCCCGGCGAAACAATGCAGCCACCGGCATCAATCTCTTCCCTGCCCCGGCCATCGATATCACCAATTGCGCTGATTACGCCTTCGTCTATGGCAAGATCGCCCAGGTAGCGTTCTTTGCCTGTACCATCTGCTATTTCTCCACCTCGAATCACTAGATCGTGTGTCATTAGAATTATTCCTTCTTATCAGGGTTATGTGTTTTTATTAGTCCAGCGTACCGACAAATTTGTGGCGGTCAAACGCACCCAAATCCGCGGATAGTATCACTGTGAAGTCAGTAATTTTCAAGCAGCCATCTCACAACAGCTTTCTCTGCCGGGATTCCTCCGGCATGAACCACCTTGCCATCAACCACAAGAACGGGAGTAGAGATCACCCTTCTCGTAATTGTGCAGCAGAAATCCCGTGGGTAAATTCCACCATACGAACCGCCCAGCGCGTAATTGGTTCGAGACTTGAGGTATGAATTTTATCCATTGTATCAATGGGATCGAACAGATAAAAAGGTGCAGTCAGATAATTGACCAGCGGTACGCCAGCAAGATAAAAGGCACCGCCATCGGTGGTTGGTCTTTCACCAAATGCATTTGGTGCGATAATCAATGATCGATCCAGATTTTCAACCTGCAATGCATCAACAACAGCTTGCTTCAACGCCTGGTTCTGACTGGTAAAGAACCATCGGGTTTCCGGCTCGCCAGTTGCAACCAATTCCTCTCCCTGCGATTCGAATTCATTTGCTGCATGTTCAAGATGTACTTCCAATACGATTTTTTTCAGATCCGCTTCATGTGCCTGTATAAATGCCTCGCAACCAGCACCACCAGCCATGTGACCCGTATTCAGCAGAAATACCAGGCGATGTGGACGTTCACTTATCGAAATCTTTGACCAGTAGCTGGCTTGCGCAAGCACCAGCGATATACCCGAGGCATCTTCAACAGCCGATGCCCAGGGGCCATCGTGATGAGAACCAATCACCACTAATTCCTCGTCAGCACCACTCAATTCACCGACGATATTGTAACTGGTGATTTCCTCTCTCTTTGCCCTGATTTCAAGTCTTACTCTGACCGTACCCACAGCCATTAATTGTTGTAATCGCTCGCCGTCGGACCCACGAATCCATACCCCGGGCAGCTCTCTCTTAATACCGTCATATGGAACATAGTACTGATAGGAGTCTCCCGGATAATCTGTCAATACCCCGATAAATGCTGCCGCTCCGGCCTGCATAGTGGGTTCCATGACAGCCTGTATCGGAGCAGGAAACGGCAATACCTGCATACTGTCTTTAAATGTCTGGCGTGGATCGATTACGATGCCACCACTGGTCAGATCAACTTCGATAGTATCGGCAACGGCTGCGGTTGCCTCACCACCATCCACAATCATGGTATTCGGCAGATTCATCAAAGGCATCAGATTCAGAGCCGCTTTGCCTTCTGCCCCTGCCGGATTAGTCGCATCAAAATTGACTAACTCAAGCTCCAGGCCATCGGTTGGTTTGCTGTGGGGTAAGGGAAAGCAAGGAATCTCCAGCGAGTCAGATTCAGTCAACACAAGCAGCGTGCTCTTGATAGGTTCCCAGTACGGCAGTTTTACCGGTTCCTTTCGGACATTCTGCAATCCCATGCTCTGCAATTGCTCCAGAATAAATTCTTCTGCTTTTCGATCTGCCGGATAACCGGGTCGCCGAATACCCCAACTGTATATCTCTTCAATCCAGCGATAGATGGTTGCCTGATCGGGAATGATAGATTCCTTCATGATGTTTCCTTTGCCGCCTCAGGATCGGAATGTCCCGGTGAAGTTGGAATGCCTGATCATCATCGATGATGTATCAACGCCCGGTATATTTTGGTTTTCTTTTTTCAGCAAATGCCTTGATGGATTCTTCGGCATCCCTGCGGGCTCTACGTGCCATACCACCATATTTTGTTTCATTATCGCTGGCTGCCTGAAAGCTGGCCTCCAGCCCTGCTCGGATTGCCCGTTTGGATACCCGCACCGCCGCCGGAGGTAATTCGCACATGCGTTTCGCTATCTCCATGGTCGTCTCCAGCAACTGATCTTCCCCTGCCAGTCGATCCAGCAATCCGATTCGATAGGCCTCATCAGCATCAAGTGGACGACTGGTCAGGCACAAGTCCATGGCGCGGCTTAAGCCTACCACCCTCGACAACAGGAAGGACATTCCGCCTTCAGGTGGCAGGCTGCGTTCCTGGTAAACAGTGACAAAACGCGACCTGGAGCAGCCAATTCGCATGTCGCAACACAGCGCCAGCGAAAATCCGGCTCCAGCGGCAACACCATTGACCGCTGCCAGCATGGGTTTATCGATCGCGTATAGTGCCTTTCCTTGTCGGGAAATCCACGACTCCTCCGCCAGCAGTTCGTTTAAATCCTGTTCCTCTGGCGCCCTCGGAGCCGGACCCTTACCAACATCAGCCCCGGAACAGAATCCCCGACCTGCTCCAGTCCAGATAGCAACCCAGACATCGTCATCCCGTTGAATCGTTTCACAGACCTCGAGTATATCCAGGTGATCCTGGCTATCAATCGCATTCAGGCGCTCTGGCTTGTTAAGAGTAATTGTCGCGATGTGGGATTTTCGATCAA
>CAZNFE010000199.1:0-6108 GCA_964571945.1 uncultured Pseudomonadales bacterium | reverse complement strand
GAACAGTATCCTCACTCTCTGGTTTCCTGACTTCAGGCATGTTGATTTGACCAGTTGAAAGATAATCAGTTCCTGAACTCATATTCGCATTCTTTTTCGGCGCTACGGAGAAACACAGGAACCAATTAAAACAACAATCCTCCACGTGGCAGATCCGGAGTTCTCTTTCAGCAATCAGCTATTGATACACATTTTCCAGTAGGCTGACATGATATACTGCTAACATATAGAACATGTCGCGAGGCAACATCACCTGACGAATAATCATCATCAACGAAAGGGTTCACGAAACTCGTGTTTACAAAACTATGGAATTACCTCCACTTTTCGAGCAGCTTCCATTCGGTTCTTTTTTATTCGGGCAATGATATAATCGAAATCCAGCGTGGCAGTGCGAAATATACGGACTGGTCTGGGACCAGGAATTGTCTGCCCCGATTCTTCTTTTTCCATTGGGATAACAAAAAATTGAATATACCTGCCCTGGATAGGTCGCTGATCGATAAACACTCTTTCAATAAGCAGGAATTAATTGACTGTGGTAATGGGAAACTGTTCGGACCAGGAAGAGCTCATCTACCGGTCGGTGAAATGCTGATGCTTGATCGGATAGTGGAGATCAACGAAGAGGGTGGCGCGAATAAAAAGGGAAAAATCATTGCGGAGATGGATATACACCCTGATCTGTGGTTTTTTGCCTGTCACTTCGTGAACGATCCGGTAATGCCAGGATGTCTCGGGCTGGATGCACTCTGGCAGCTACTTGGCTTTTTCCTCGCGTGGAAAGGGCATTGGGGAGTAGGCAGAGCACTGGGATGTGGTAAGGTATCTTTTCGCGGTCAGATTTTGCAGAATGCAAAAAAATTAACCTACGATATCGATATTTCGCGCATTCGTGGCGGTAAAACAGTCCTTGGGATAGCCGATGCAACAGTCAGTGTTGATGGCAAAGAAATTTACACCGCAGATAGTGTAAAAGTTGGACTGTTTACTGAATTGGATGATTTCTGAGGCATGAATATGAAACGAGTTGTCATAACAGGAATGGGCGTAGTTTCGCCACTCGGTAATGATAAGGAATCTGTTGCAAAATCGTTATATAACTGTGAACCTGGGATTCGTTTCCGGGAAGAGTATAAGGAAGTGGGGTTGCGCAGTCAGGTTGCCGGTACTATTGAGAACCTGAATCATGAAGAGCTGATAGATCGAAAGGTTCGGAGATTTATGGGCAATGCTGCAATTTACGCCTACATTTCCATGGCCCAGGCAATCGAGGATGCAGGCCTGACAGAACAGGATGTTTCCAACATTCGTACCGGTATCGTGGCTGCATCCGGTGGTGCTTCATCTTCAAATCTTGTTCAGGCTGCAGATATTTTGCGAGAGAAAGGTCTTCGTAAAATTGGGCCATATCGCGTAACACGGACCATGAGCAGCACGGTTTCAGCCTGCCTGGCTTCTCCTTTTGGCATTAAGGGCGTGAATTACTCAATTACTTCGGCCTGTTCGACCAGTGCACATTGCATCGGGCACGCAGCGGAATTAATCCAACTGGGTAAACAGGACATTGTATTCGCTGGTGGTGGCGAAGAAGAACACTGGACGATGACATCCTTGTTTGATGCCATGGGAGCACTTTCCACCAGATACAATGAAACTCCTGGCAAGGCTTCAAGAGCATTCGACGCCGACCGGGATGGTTTTGTAATCGCCGGTGGTGGCGGTTTTCTGGTAGTCGAAGAGCGCGAACATGCACTTGCCCGAGGTGCCAGAGTTTATGCCGAGTTAGTGGGTTACGGTGCGACTTCTGATGGTTTTGATATGGTTGCCCCTTCCGGTGAAGGTGGACAGCGAGCGATGCAGATGGCGATCAGCACCATCGACGGCGAAGTTGATTACATCAATACCCATGGCACCTCTACCCCAGTGGGCGACATAAAAGAAATTGAAGGCATCTGTAAAGTTTTTGGTGACAAACTGCCGAGAATTAATTCCACGAAATCTCTTACTGGTCATGCTCTGGGTGCTGCTGGCGTACACGAAGCGATTTATACCTTGATTATGATGGAAAAGGATTTTATTTGTGAATCCGCAAATTTAGAGAACCTCGATCCGGAAATTCAGGAAGTACCTATCGTACGGAGCAGGATTGACAACGCCGATATCAAGTGTGCACTGTCCAACAGTTTTGGTTTTGGTGGGACTAATGCTGTATTGGCATTTCAGAAGCATCGTGACAGTTGATCACTGCAAACGATAACGAGCCACCAGCTTCCTCCGGTTCGCTGACGATATGTGAAGAGATGTACATGAGAAAATATCTGTTAGAGATTACCTTAATTGCCGTGTTGCTGATTACCGCAGGCACTGTCTCAGCGAGTGGAACAGTACTCGGTGCGAACGATGCTGTTCTTTGTTTTCACGAGAGTCAAATGAAATTTGGAGATGATCCCGGATCATGTACAAAGGCGCTAAGAAACGGGGCTCTTACCCGACGTGATCAGGCTGCGACTTACTCGAATCGGGGTATCATCTTTGCCAGGATGGATGAGTACGAGCGAGCGCTGCAGGATCACAACAAGGCGATTGAGCTAATGCCCGACATGGCTCAGCTGTATATCAACCGTGGCAATGTGTATTACCGACTCAGGCAATATGAGGAAGCATTGCGTGAATATCAGCACGCTACCGATATGGGCAGCGTCCCATTGTATTTGCCGTATTTCAATGCCGGACTGGCGCTTCTGAAACTGAAAAGGGATGCAGAAGCCGTGACCGTGTTAGAACGTGCCCTGGAACTTGCTCCAGAGTCTCATAAGGTGCAAACAAGACTTGCGCACGCAAAAGAGATCGCCGCATCGAAGGACAAAAACTAACTAGTTCTTGTTTAACCAGTCACGAGGCTTCAGGAAGTCGTTGACTAACTTTTCTTCGGCAGAATCTGCATCTGGTTGCCAGTTGTATTTCCAAATAACTCTTGGCGGCATGGATGCCAGGACTGATTCAATCCGCCTGCCTGTTTGAAGTCCATACCTCGTACCTCGATCAATTGCCAGATTAAATTCAGCATATCTACCACGACGGTATAGCTGAAATGTCTCTTCTTTTTCACCATAGGGCATCAGTTTTCGTTTTTCGAGGATAGGGAGATAGGCCGGTAAAATGTGATTACCAATACTCATCACCAGTTCCAGACTCTTTTCAAATCCACCCTGATTCCAGTCGTCGAAGAACAAACCACCGATTCCCCTCGATTCATTGCGGTGTGGCAGGAAAAAGTAATCATCACAATTTTTCTTCAATTGAATGTAGAGCTCTTCACCGAAGGGGGCGCAGGCATCGAATGCCTGCTGGTGCCAGTGAACCGCATCCTCGCTAAACCCGTAGTAAGGTGTCAAGTCGAAGCCGCCGCCGAAATACCATCTGGCATCTTCCACCATGAAGAATCGCAGATTGGCATGCATGGTAGGTACATAGGGATTTCGTGGGTGTACGATCATCGATAATGCGGTTGCCTGAAATCCCTTCCCGCGCAAATCAGGATTTCTTTCCGTGGCCGCCGGAGGGAGTTCAGCTCCAATGCTATGGCTGAATTGAACCGCCGCTTTTTCCAGGTGTTTGCCGTTCTCCATGACTCTAGGTTGGGACAATCCGCCAGTTTCGGGATGAATCTGTTCACGCGTGAATCTGGCGTCACCATCTGCCCCTTCCAGGGCATCGCAAATCTGTTGTTGAAGATTGAGCAGATACGCTGTTACCCGTTCGATGTCCGGTTCCAAAATCAATTCCTCCCTTACAACAAGGTTCAGATAATGCGCTGTTTTCGTAACACCTCTAATTCCTCATCACTGTATCCTAATGAGGACATGATCTCGTGTGTATGTTCACCCAGCGTGGGTGCCCGGTGTCTGATCTGGGCGGGAGTTTTCGATAGTTTGACCGGTGGTTCGGCAATCGGTGCCGGTGAGTTGAGCGAGGGATAGTCGGTATACTTAAATGTCTCGGTCGCAACGATGTGCTCATTCTGTAACGTATCCCGAGGGGCAAGTATCTCTCCACAGGGTATTCTGGCTTCAGCCAGGATTGAAAGTGCGTCCTCGGTAGTTCTGGTTTTACACCATTGCTGCATTCGTTCACTGATCAGCTCACCATGATCACCTCTGGACTGATCAGTTAAAAATTTCTCATCAGTGAGCCATTTTTCTTCACCCATTAAGCGCGCCCATCTTTCCCACAGGGGATTTCCTACAATCTGCACCATTATCCAGCCGTCACTGGTTCTATATGCATCAGAGGGTGCAGATGTTTGCGCTCTGTTACCACTACCCACACGATCAATTTCCAATATGGACTGTTCGATCAATGCCGCATTGGCGATTGTAAGTGAAGTTCTGAGCAGTGATCCTTCCACCAGTTGGCCTTGCCCCGTTTTCATCTTGTGGATTATGGCAGCCAGGGTTCCATAAGCGGAGAGGGAGGCCGTGCCAAAGTCGCAGTAAGGTACATATGACTTTCTTGGTTCGCCAGGAAAACCACCCAGATACATATTTCCCGACATGGCTTGTGCAACTGCATCAAATCCGACTTTCACCGCGTAGGGACCTTCCGAACCGAATGCAGAGACAGTAGTGAGGATGATATCTTCCTTGATAGCCTTCAGAGAATCGTAATCCAGACTCATAGCCTTCAGTGTCGGTGCCGGGAGATTTGCGATCACCACATCGGCAGTGGCAACCAGCTTTTTCACAATTTCCCGACCTTCCGGTTTAGTGGGATTGAGCGTGATTCCCAGTTTATTCCGGCCAATCTGTACAAAACCAGCCCCTTCGCCTTTCGCGTTGATCGGAGTCGTGTACCTGTCTTCGCTGCCGTCGATTTTTTCAATGCGAATTACTTCTGCACCCAAATCTGCTAACAGAGTGGCACAGAAAGGCCCTGCGATATATCGGCCAAAATCAAGCACCCGAACGCCTTCCAGTACATTGCTCATATATTGTCTCTCATAGATACCCATGCGTCTTCAATCCGGGATTGATCTGACCAGGATATACACTCAATTGGATTAGCAGCGCATCATAACAGTTCAGGTAATGAAGGGGACAGTAATCTTGATCTGGCTGTGTGCATGATTAACCAGTTCCAATCGTGGCACCGACGTGAATAGTTGAACAGCAACAGAATGCCAGGTCTGGAGCGGGTAGTGCCAGTCTGAGACCGTCGGTGGCAGGACGCCGCCGTCGAACTACACGGATGGATTCATGTGTGTCTCAGACTGACGCAGATGGGGAATTTGTATAGACTGTCGCTTTTTGCAAATTGGAGTAGATGGATGAATACCTCCCTGTCGGAAGCTGAGCTGAGGCCGATTTTAACCGACCTGACGAAATCCAATAATCGGCTCACGGCTCTCTATCCGGGATTTTCCGGAGCAAGGCAACCCGTGCATACAGTTTATGGTGGCGCGCATCTGTATTCAGATGATACCGCCGGGAAATTGGGTCGATTGGCACTGGCTAATCTGGCTGCCTTTGCACCTAATTTCGTTATGCTGGCAAAGGCATTGGATCTGAAGGAAGCTGCCGGCCTGCCGACTGGTATCGGGAAAATTCAGATCCTCAGTGAGGCTCTGGATCAGGATCCTATGCTGATCAAGGCAGCGAACCCGGATGCCTGGTTAGCTTATACGGTTTATCAGCGCGTCAAGACGAAACTGCACCAGGAAGCTGTGGAAGATAATCGGATCGATTTCGAAGACGGCTATGGCAATCGACCTGACGAGGAGGAAGACCAGCATGCCAGGCAATCTGCAGAGGCAATGGCAATCGCCATGCAGAACAATAAGCTGCCTGCTTTTACCGGGATCAGAATCAAGGCACTCACCGAAGAGGCGCGGGGCAGGGCAATTCGCACCCTCGATCTGTTTCTAACTACCCTGGGTAACTGCACGAATGGTCAGTTACCTGCAAACTTCTCAGTTACTCTGCCGAAAGTATCGAGCGTCGATCAAGTAGCCTGCCTGGCTGATATTCTGGCCTTGATGGAGGAGAAGTGTGGGTTTGAAAAGGGCGCCGTTCAGCTTGAAATCATGCTGGAAACCACCCAGTCCAT
>CAZNFE010000198.1:0-6130 GCA_964571945.1 uncultured Pseudomonadales bacterium | reverse complement strand
CTTTCCAGCTATGAATTGAATAAGCTTCTGAAAGAAAGACGAAAGCACTGGGAACAAACGCTCCCGGCAGCAAGCCTGTATCGATGATGGGTTTTTGAAAGCGAAAACCACCGGCTTTGCCGGAGGATTGTTATTTACAGTCTGGTCAGGCTACCAGGGGAGCGAGTTCAGTTGCCAGATAAGCGGGTACTTCATCTGATGCAAAATTGAAATGCTCGAATTGTATTTCCGCAAGGCCGAGATCAGCATATAAGCCCAGCTTATCCACTACCTCGCTGGTCAAACCTACCAGGAATCCATGTTTACTGCTTACGGTTTCTCGATACTTTACCGGTGATCCTGTTGCGCCATTCATCTGCATATGATGTCGAGTAATGCGGTCAAGCATATTCTGGTCGCTGGCAACCAATCCAAAACACATCATCGAGTAACTCAGGGTGGCTGGATCACGGTCATTTTCTTCACACAACTGCTGCAGCAACTCTGTTTTCTTTTTGAAGTCCGCTACCGGAAGATTGACACAGTTCCACTCGGCCGCATATTTAACCGTCATGGGTAATGTTCGTTTTTCTCCTGAACCGCCGATTAATATCGGTGTTTCAGCACCATTGACCGGTTTCGGCAGACAGTCCACCTCAGCAAGATTGTAGTAGTCACCCTGATATGAAGCCGGTCCATTTCCCCAGAGTGTCCTGATAAGATTGATCCCTTCTTCGAGACGATCGAATCGCTCCCGTACCTCCGGGAAATCGATCCCATAGGCCTCGTGCTCGGGTTGATACCAGCCAGCACCAAGCCCGAGCAGAAATCGTCCATTGCTGAGTTGATTGATCTGCGCTGCCATGCGGCCAATATCAACCGGAGAACGAAAAGTAATGGGAGTCACCAGCGGACCGAAACGAATGGCTGATGTTTCACGGGCAGCAATGGCAAATGACAGGTAGGCATCGATGGAGCTCTGCTGGTTGCCGATGTAATAATGGTCAGAACGGAACACTGACGGGATACCCAGTTGTTCCGCTGTTTTCAGAATATGTATCCATCTCTCCCAGGTTAAACCTGCCTGACCTTCCACCATTAATCCGATACGCATTGGTTTTTCTCTCTTTTGGTTTTCGCCGAAAACAATGTTACAGCCCTTATTCCATGGACGGATAGTCATAGAAGCCCCTGCCTGACTTCATGCCGAGTCTGCCGGTATCCACCATGTTTTTCAGATAGGCCGCAGATCTCGCAGTATCACTATCCCGGTCGCGATCCGCAATTCCCTGAATGATGCGCCACACCGTATCTATCCCTACATAGTCCATGGAGACGAAGGGTCCGGTGGGTACTCCCATGACGGAGGTCCATACTCTGTCAATATCTTCCAATGAACCAACACCACTGGAGAGCAATCGAAGCGCTTCTTTCATATATCCAATCAGCATTGCATTGAACAAATATCCCGGGCTCTCCTTCTCGATGCGAATTGGAACTAAATCAACTCGCATCACAAAAGCTTCCACCAGATTCATGGTGTCTGGAGAAGTTTGTCCATGCGTCATCACATCAACGATCCGATTCACCTCGATAGGTAAGTGAAAGTGCATGGCTACAAATAGTTCCGGGCGTCCGGTTGAAGCTGCATAAGTAGACGGAGCCAACGAAGAAGTATTGGTTGTAAATATGGTTTTCGATGAACAGATATCACCCAGTTTCTCCCATACCTGCTGCTTGACCGATAGTTCTTCATAAACAGACTCACTGATCAGATCAACGTCTGCCATATCTTCAATGCTTGTGGTCACACTGATCCGGGACAAAGATGCATTGAGCTGGTCAGTTGATATTGGTGGGATATCTTCACCAGTTTGTGCTGAAAATCGTTGTTCCAATCTAGCCTTCAGGGTATTCAAGGCACCTTTATCCTGGTCGTAAACCACGACATCCAGCCCTGCCAGGGCAATCCGGAAGCCGATCTCCCTGCCCATGGTTCCAGCCCCGACGATTCCCACCAGTTGCACTTCATCAATATGCATTGGAGAAATTCTCCCGGATAAATAGCCTGTACATCAATCCCTTCCTCAATCCCTTCTACAATCCTTTCCTCAATCCCTGACTAATCTCTTCTGCAGCCTGGTTTCCCTTGCGATTCGATCTTCGGTGAATGGCAGCTTGATCCATTTCCCCGCGGAATAGAGCCGGGTTTGATCCGCATAATGCGGTGATTCAGGCTCCTGACTCTGAGAGTAGGTAAGAATTGCCCTGGCATCCGGATTGCCATGCTCGTCCCAGGTTACCACCTGAATATAACTGTTACCCGCAATAATCGGTGTATATCCAGCATCTTTTTTTAGTCTGGCATAGATAGCACTAAACATCCCGGAGCCACCGTTACCTCCCGGTATGCCGATCTTTTCGTCATGATCTTTCGTATACTGAACATCTCCCCAGGGTGCATCCAGCGGGATACCCGCTTCATTCAATCTGTTAACAGCCCCGGTAAGAGCAGCCATCAATTGCTTGCGAACCTCTGTATTGCCGGTATTTATGCCACTTGGAGTATTCACCGGATTATCGCGATCAAAAGGAACCCTGAATAGATTCTCGATACCGGCGGCATTCTGCCAGAATTCCGCATAGATCTGCGCACCCCGGCTCTCCAGACCCTGGCGCCTGTCCCAATGTTTCAGTATATTGCAAGCCTTCATTACTTCGGTCGATGATGAGTCTTCAAAACAGACTGACAACAAATCATCCAGCAGGATTTCAGCGCCATAGTTACGCTGGTTATAGATAATCGACTGAACTGTCTCAGCACTAAACTTGCCCGAGCCACTTTCAATCACCTCATCAATAAATTTGAGACCTGCTCTGGTACGCAATGAGCGTGTCGTCCCTTCATCACCAATAATGGGAGAGTATCCTTCCAGACGATGATCGGGATTGGACAACCAGTACGAGTCGTTGGAATTGGTAACATACTGATCAGTAACCAGATTCGGTAATTTCGAAGGAGGCATTATTCCAGGCGCGGCAGCATTCTTATCGATGCGCCATTCGCAACCTGGATCGCTGCCATTCAATACGATTACAGGGTAGCCAGATATCGAATTGACATTCGCGCTCTTGCATTCATTTATTAGTCCTTTATCTACATTCGGAATCGCTGACATATCACCGTAGAAAGCAGTCCCGTTGATATCGGCCGCGATGGTATTTACGAATGAGACACCTTGCACATCACCCAGAGCAGCTTTAATTTCCGCTACTGACTGAGCCCTGCCCAAACGATAATACTGCTCGCCAGACCGGTTATTTTCGAAGTTCACGTCACGAATTACATAAGCGCGTTGCTGCGTCCAGGGCGTGTCTTTGCTCACCATCACCGGGCCATAGTGGCTCGTATAAATACTGTGTTCTTCCATCACCGTATTCCCGTTCGTTGTCGGCACCTCAACGGAAACAGTTTTTCTGCTGATTTGGCGGATTCCATCACCATACTTGTATGCAAGCGGGTTTCCATCCACCAGCGAGAGTTCATAGACAGTAAATCGAAGTGCTGTGGATACAGTATGAGACCACGCAATACTTTCATTGAATCCAATTGCAATCATAGGAGTAGTGTACAAACCAACGCCCATCACATTCATCTCGCCGGGGATAGTGAGGTGCGTAATGTGAAACCGGGATGGACCTCGCCACGGATAATGGGGGTTACCCAGCAGCAATCCACGCTTGTTGGCGGTTAAGGCTTTTCCTATCGCATAGGCGTTGCTCCCTAATTGATCCGCATCCGGCAGCAGCAAGTCTGGCAAGTCGCCATGGTTCCCCTGCCCGTTTATACTGGCCACATCGGACTCCGGGGGTGTTGCCAGGGTAATTGGGACCATCACATTGCCAAGCCCATAACGGATCCCCACGCCGATGGATATCCGGGTCATATCATCAGATGTCATAGGCCGTACCCAGGGTGCTTTGTCACAGGATTCAGGCAATTCATCCATGTGGTCGCTCAGATAGCGATTGTAACCAGCTACAAATCCATCGTTCATGTCGAGCATTTCCGGGCGCTGATGCTCCCGTGCATGATCAATGGCAGCCTGATCAAGGAGCGCTTTATGGAATATATCACTGGCAAGATTCTGCTCCTGCCGGCCAAAATACCTAGTTCGTTCACCAGTCACCGTCACCATGGTTTCAGCAAGTACACACACCGCATCTGTGGCTCGTGCGTACCCAAATCCATAGCCGAGACTGCCCCAGTCACCGGCCTTCACATGTGGAATACCGTAATCGGTCCAGCGGACTGTGGCATCATATCGAACCTTCTCAGGTGTGACTTGTGCCCTATCCGCTGTCTTTACGTCTATCTCTTTCAAGTTCTGGTAACAACCAGGTAACGCCGTAGCCACTGCGGCTATCAGAATTAGCCACTTACAGGATTGTTGCTTATACATGGTTTCATCTCCAGAAAACTAGCCCGGGGCATTCTGCCGGATGTACCGGCTTAAATGATTCTTGACATCGCAGTTCTATAGGTTGCTGGCAGCCTGAGCTGCTTCCAGCCGCGCTTTTCGAACCTTCTCATTGGTCTGATTGAACAACAAATCACGACGTGCTTTTTCCTCTTCCTCCGTTAATTCACGCTTACCCAGATCCCTGCCTACTTTGAATCCGGCCTGGACTGCCGGTCGCTCCCCCACTTCATCAACCCAGCGTTTCAGATGCGGAAACTCGTGCCACGCTTTTTCATCCAGGAGCCGGCCAATCAACATCGCCCAGGGCCAACTGATGATATCGGCTATGCTGTATTCTGCACCTGCCAGGAACTGGTTTGCCGATAGTTGTGCGTCCATCACGCCTGATAAACGATCCACTTCACCGACAAATCGCTTGATGCCGTATTCCAGTTGTTTCGGGTCATCCGCGATATTCTTGCCATAATTCTTGAAGTGATTTGCATTGCCCATCATCGGACCCAGATTAGCCATCTGCCAGTGCACCCACTGCAGTACCGCATAGCGGTCTGCCGGAGCCACCGGCAGAAACTTTCCGGTTTTCTCCGCCAGGTATTCCAGAATCGCTCCCGATTCAAATATTGACAGCGGCTCACCCCCTCCCAGTGGATCGTGATCGACGATAGCGGGCATTCGATTATTCGGACTGATGCGCAGGAATTCCGCCTTGAACTGATCTCCACCGCCGATATCGACCGGAATAATCTTGTATTCGAGGCCACACTCCTCAAGCATGATGGTTGCTTTCCAACCGTTAGGCGTAGGCCAGTAATAGACATCAATCATGAAATTGTCTCCGCTTTCGAGTAAATTAGAAGAATCACAATATACAATAGAGCAGTTTTGATAGCACGCCAACAATCTGCACGTACCAGGATCAAGAACAGACATTGACTAGGAGTGATTCTCAGATGACGACAACCGATTCTTATTCATCCTTTCTGGATCTGGCAGGCAGCATGCGTGCGATGCGCCGACTCAAACCCGATCCAGTACCCATGGAACTACTGCAAAAAGTGCTGGACGCAGGTGTCAAAGCGCCATCTGGCATGAATTCTCAGCCCTGGTCATTCCTTGTAATTCGCCAGGCGGAGCACAAGAAATGGTTCGCCGATCGTTATAAAGCCGCCATGGAATCCCGGTTTGGTGATGGTATCAAGGTGCATCCCGGGGACAATTCACCCAGTGGCAGGCTCCTTGGTGCAATTCATTACCAGATGGATCATATGCAGGAATTTCCATTGTTGCTGGTAGTGTGCGGACTGCGTGACTGGCCATTTCGCGTACCCCAGGAAGAGCGAAAGGGCCTGGCACCCCCCAACTATGGAGCGATCTACCCCTGCGTACAAAATATCCTGCTAGCCTGTCGTGCACTCGGGCTGGGTGCAGCATTAACCACCATGCATCAGGTATTTGAAGATGAAATGATGCAACGGTTTTCCATTCCGGAAGAATACGGAATCGTCGTGACGATACCAATCGGGTATCCGATCGGTAATTTTGGACCAGTCACGAGAAGAGCCCCCACAGAACTTACTTATTATCACACTTGGGGGCAGACATCAGCATAACTTTACTCCGACCCGAATGGTACTTACTTAAGGGGTTCATCGCTATGAATCGGTCAG
>CAZNFE010000197.1:0-6137 GCA_964571945.1 uncultured Pseudomonadales bacterium | reverse complement strand
GGCATCGAGGCTGCCCCAGCCGGCATTTTCTTTGTGCACTATACTGGATGATCCGGGTTCTTCCAGTTCTGAACCGGACTCGAATCTCATCTGGATGTCCGACCAGAATTCGTTGGTTGCAAATCCCCGTTGCCACTTGAAACCGATCCGGCCCTGAAGGTCGGGAATACCGCTATCATGGGTAGTAAAAGATTCGAAATCATTGGTCCTCTGGTACCAGCCGATGCTTGCATATGGGGTCAGGTTTGAGGCGATTGGCTGGTATTTCATATCAAGTTCAATGCCATGGGATACTGCTGAACTGATATTCTTGTATTTCTTGTCTCTTCGTCCGAGGCACTGATCAGCGGTAGTACAGAAAAGATGGTCGATATAGTCTTCTGCTTCGGTATAAAAAGCGGTGGCTTCGATGGTCCATAGACTGGACTGATGTCGTATGCCGATTTCGAACGTGTCCGATGTCTCCGGATGCAGCTCAAGATTGGGATTGACGTAACGTGAACCGGCATAAGCGCCCATGGCTAATTGCAGCAGGGAAGGATACAGATATCCCTGTGAGAAGGTAGCGCGAAGGCTGGTATCGTTAAATCCGGAGTACAGCAGGGCGATGCTGCCGATGATATGCTGATCGGTAAGATCTCCCGTGAATAAATCTGGCCTGGTGGTTGCATCGAGACTGCCATCGACAAAATAATCGCGCAGTCCCGCGGTCAGATGCCAATTTTCCGCCAGGGTCCACTCATCCTGCAAAAAAACCGCCCAGGTTGTCATGGAAGACCGGTCATCGATGTCTTCCACCGCGGGTGCACCGAGGTTTATCCGAACTTCCCGATGGCGGGACTGCCTGACCCGATCACGATTGTACTGAATACCCGAGATCAAATAATGAGCCGTACCGAGCTGCCAGTCCAGTTGGGTTACCCCTCCATCAGAGGTCAGCTCGGATGTGGTGTATATGGCAGAGTCCATCCGGACGCCGACAAATAAAGAGGGAAATGTATTGAACTGTCGATCGCTGATCTGCCGGAATAAGTTAATTTTTGCTTCAGCAAGATAATCAATGTCCGGCTTGAAATGATAAAAGACACCGATTTTTTACCGGTCGCGTTGGGGTGCATCAATTGCGAAATCCAGAAACGGCGGTGTAAATCGCACCTCGGGTGCGACGAAAACCTCGGCATCGGAATTAAAGTTTTCATATACCAGTTCAAGAGACTGGTCACCCATCCATTCGGAACCGATGAAGGATTTCCCCAGGGTCAGGGCAATGCTGTCGCTGTTATAGGAAGTGTTTTCAACTTTACCTGCAGGGGTTTCGCGATCATTCTGACGATTACCAGAGAATGACATGCGATAATAGAACTCATTGGCATCACCATAGAGTGAGGCCAGGTTATGAAAACCGTTGGTAGCCGTATCGAAGCTGGTTGACAGACTGGCTTGCATCGGCCGGACACCCCCGCGCCGGGTAATAATATTGACTACGCCGCCCAGTGCCTTGGCACCATACAGGACCGATGCGGGTCCGCGTACTATTTCAATGCGATCGATCATGCCCGGATCAATCAACATGGGTACGCCAACTTCACGGTGATCTGTAAATTCCTGACCATCGATCAGCAGCGCCATGCGCCTGGCTTCCTCGCCGCGAATCCGGATGCGTTTTAAGCCTGCCTGCCCTGAATCGCTGACGGATATGCCGGGCAGATCCCTGAGTATATCCGCGACATTGTCGGCATTGATGTGGTCAATCTCTTCCGCTGTAATCAAGCTAAGAGACACCGGGCTGTCCATGATGCTTCTGCGAGTTCGGGTACCGGTTACCACGATCTCCTCCAGTAGCCCCTGTGCGCAGGTTGCATCACCGGTACAAGTGGTTGTCTCGGCAGCCAGATCAGTTGCCAGAAACAGAAAGGGCAGAATCAGCGTGAGTTTCAGGGTGCGGTTCGGCATAGTGATCAGGTAAATTTCATGCTGTTGGATTGAGTCAGGTCGCAAGAATACGCGGTTACCGATCGATGGGACTTGATTTTGAACAAGAAATCGAGGAAAACACTCGCTACAGAAAAAGATAACTGACCCGGCAACGTGGCTGCAATTGGCAGGTTGGCTGCCGATTGCTATATTTACAAAATTGATCCTGATCAAGTTGTCTCACGAAAACACAGGTATAGTGTTGCAGGACGAGTCTATTTAGAGAGGAGTGTGTCATGCCTGAAAATGAAGAAGACCAAAAGCCGATGATGCAAAAAGTTCTGGATAATCCATTTATTTTGCTGTTCCTGGGGGTCGCTTCACCAGCGTTGATCTATCTGATATGGGGCATTATGGAAATCGTAAGTATTCCTCTGGTTAAATAACAAAAACTGGGCGGATCAAAATCAAAATAGTATCTTAATACACAATAATTATTGCGGGGGACATCCGTATGACGAGTCTATCGCCACCGAAAGCCAAATTATGGTGGAATGAGCCGATCGAAAAGACAGAGCTCTACTGGATTACACTGGTATTCCTGTGGGGCGTAGTGATGACCTTCATGATGCCTTTCTGGCATATCACCGGGAATCAGAACTTACCCAATGAGACGTATCGAACCACGCCGGAAGCTTTTCTGGAAAAGGCACAAAAAGTGGTCGATCAATATACCGTCAGGAAAGATGGACCGAGGCAGACACCGGTAGTAAAGCCACCAATAGGCAGCGACGTTTACCTGGTCGCCCGTCTTTGGGATTGGTGGCCCAGTTTTGAATTGAAAAAAGGGCAAACCTACCGATTTCACCTCTCTTCTATGGACTGGCAACACGGTTTTTCCCTGCAACCAGCCAACATCAATATTCAGGTAGTACCTGATTATGAGTATGTCGTGTCACTCACACCCAACAAATCAGGGGAGTACAGTGTGATCTGCAATGAGTATTGCGGCATTGGACACCATATGATGATTGGCAAAATTTACGTGGTCGATTAGGAGGAATCATGGATAATCAACAGTTTCGTGTTTGTCCGGATACCGGACTAAAATTTCATCGACCTGCGGAAACGCTCATGAAAGCCAATGCGGTTGCGGCCGTCGTCTTTCTGTTGGTAGGTGGTATCTATGGTTTATTCGTCGGGTTGACTCGATGGCCGGCAGTGCATCTGCTGCAAGCCGATCAGTTTTATCTGGCACTGACGGGGCACGGCATTAACGTGCTGATATTCTGGATCATATTCTTTGAGATAGCGGTTCTTTATTTTTGTTCGTCGGTCCTGCTGGGTTGTCGATTAGCTACTCCAAAAGTAGCCTGGGGTGCTTTTGCACTGATGTTGATCGGTGCATTGCTGAATAACTATGTAGTTCTGCAGGGGAATTCCAGTGTCATGATGACATCCTATGCACCGATGGAAGCTCCACCGTTGTTCTACGTCAGTTTAATCCTGTTTGCGGTGGGTGCATTAGTGGGCTGTTTTGTATTTTTCGGAACTCTTGTAGTCGCAAAGAATGAGAAGACCTATGAAGGTTCTGTGCCATTGGTGACTTTTGGGGCGATTACCGCAGCAATCATCGCGGTCTTCACCATTGTTTCGGGAGCAATTATCCTGATACCCACATTTCTCTGGAGTGTTGGTATCATTTCTCATATCGATTCGTTGATGTATCGGCTGGTGTGGTGGGCATTTGGTCACTCCTCCCAGCAAATTAATGTCTCGGCTCACATAGCGGTCTGGTATGCAATCGCCGCCATTGTTTTTGGTGCCAAACCCTTATCTGAAAAAGTCAGCAGGATGGCATTCCTGCTGTACATTCTGTTCCTGCAACTTGCCAGTGCTCACCACCTGCTGGTAGACCCGGGCCTCAGCTCTGAATTCAAGATGTTTAACACCAGTTATGCCATGTATCTGGCGGTTATGGCCAGCATGATTCACGGTCTGACTGTACCTGGTTCCATCGAAGCAGCACAGCGAGCACATGGCCACAATTCAGGACTCTATGAGTGGTTGAGGAGGGCGCCGTGGGGCAATCCGACTTTCTCGGGGATGTTCATTTCTCTGGTTGGCTTTGGCTTCCTGGGTGGGATTTCCGGTGTCGTAATGGGGGTCGAACAGATTAATATGATCATTCACAATACCCTGTATGTGCCGGGACATTTCCATGCCACGGTGGTGCTGGGTACTACCCTGACCTTCATGGCATTAGCCTATTGGCTGGTACCGATTCTGTTCCGCAGAGAACTGATTATGAAGGGTCTTGCCAGTTGGCAGCCATACCTGTTCGGGTTAGGCATGAGCGGTGTTTGTTTGTTCCTGATGGGAGCAGGTACACTTGGTGTACCGAGGCGACACTTTGATATCAGTTTCTCGGCAACCGGAGGCATCGTGCATGAATTCCCGGCGGCTGCTTATACGCTGTTGGCATTAAATGGTATGTCTGTGCTACTAGCCGCCATCGGTGGTGCATCATTCGTCATCATTATTGTCGGATCACTGTTATTCGGTAAAAAGCTGGCTGAAGATGAGAAGTGTTCAGCCCAGATGATTACAGCAGCACCCGAGGAACAAGCCTACGAAAATATCGGCAGCGGATCCATCACTGTACCGGGAACCTTGCTGCTGGCATTCATATTCTTCGTATCGTTTGCCGCCTACTATTTTGTTAACTGGAAGTACCTTGCACAGACCTGGGGAGTCAGTTAGTTCATGTCCTGAAATTACGGTTTTGGTACCAGAATCTGAGCAGTCAATGTGCCTACAAACTGTTTGAGACTACTATACCAGGACATGAACACCTACGATCTATCTCAAAGAGGACGGAAACGAAGCGTTAGCGACTTTTCCGACCAGGAACTAGTTAGTTTACAGGCGATTTTGCGAAATCAAATGCACGGTGTTAGTCAATGAGAGTAATGCGATATGTGATTGGCACCGTGTGTCTGTTCTGTTCCGTTTTGGCGTTCAGTCAACAGGGTGGTTTTGACCGGAAGGAAGCGCTGTCCATCAGCCAGGCGGTAGTAGGCCACGAGATCCGAAACTTTCAGTTCACCGATACCCACGGGAAGGTCGTGAAGCTTCATGATCTGCTGGGTAAGCCGCTAATTATCAGCCTGATTTATACCAGTTGTTATCACATTTGCCCCATGACCACCCGGTATCTGCGGGATGTGGTTGACAAAGCAAGGGATACGTTTGGTGATGACTTTAATGTGGCCACCATCGGGTTCGACACCTTGCGAGATACGCCGCCTATGATGGCGAACTTTGCGAAAAAACAACAGGTGGATGACCCGGACTGGTGGTTCTTAAGTACGGACGCGGCAACCATCGATGCCCTTGGTAAGGATGTTGGTTTTCAGTTTTTCAGTGCCCCCCATGGATTCGATCACCTGATTCAGGCGACACTGGTTAAGCCCGACGGTGAAATATACCGGCAGGTGTATGGCACAAAATTCTCGATACCCTTGTTATATGACCCTCTCAAGGAACTGGTTCTGGGGGAATCTGCGGATGTGAGTCTGTTGCAAAATGTAACGAATAAGGTGCGACTGTTTTGTACCGTCTATGATGCCAAGAATGAACGCTATTATGTCGATTATTCCATTTTTATCGGCACGTTTATTGGTATCATGTGCGTGGGTTTGTTCGGTTATCAATTACAGAAAGAATGGAGAAAAACCCTTAAATCGACGTGAACATTAGTCTGGTCCTTTGAATGAATAGTCGTAGCACCCTGAAAGTATTAACTGCTGCAGAACTACTATTAAATAAAGCGTTCCCCACCAGCTGGAATCCTCTCTATTCCCTGGGAGCGCTGTGTTTTTATATGTTCTGGATTGTCTCCATTAGCGGTTTATATCTGTTTATCTTTTTTCAAACCAGCATTGATGGCGCCTGGCATTCGATGGAATATATATCCAATGACCAGTGGTATGCCGGAGGGATAATGCGGAGCCTGCATCGCTACGCATCGGATGCGCTGGTGGTATTTGTAACACTGCACTTGTTTCGTGAGCTGATCATGAAACGATTCCAGGGTGGCAGAACTTTCTCATGGGTTTCCGGAATACCTTTGCTGTGGCTGATGTTCGATTTCGGAACTCGCTGGTACTAGCTGGCGTGGGGTGAGGCGCTGTCACACTCTTCTGAGACACTCCTAACAT
>CAZNFE010000196.1:0-6158 GCA_964571945.1 uncultured Pseudomonadales bacterium | reverse complement strand
CGACTGCGTACCAGATTCTTGGCCAGCAAAGCCAGCACTACAGTAATGATATAAAACCCACCCCGGCCTGCACAAAACCACCATATAAACCCGCGCAGAAAAGCCCCACAATAGCCGCTGGCCTCTGCCGCAACTTATACGGAATAGTGCCTGCGGGAGGTGCCACGACAGATGGCTTGAACAGTGTGATCAGTGCAATCAGAATCATGGATCCCAACAACACGGGTTTGAGTGCAGCAACGGGCAGATAAGATGCTATCAAAGAACCACATAGCGCCCCGATGAGCGTTGGCACCAGAATCGGTCCAATCGCCTGACTATCCAGTTTATCGTTGGCATGAAAGCCTCTGACCCCTGCTATCGACTGTAATAGTACACCTACCCGATTAGTGGCGTTAGCGATGTCGGCAGGCATGCCCAACATCATCAGGGCGGGCAGTGTCAACATGGAGCCGCCACCTGCCAGGGTGTTAACAAAACCGGCAAAAAGCCCTGCAAGAACCAGAGCGGTTACCGTAGTAATAGTTAACTCATAATTCATGAATGCATTGTCATCGCTAAATCGTTACTAGTATTGGAGCATGAAGCGGAGTGCGCATACTATGCAGCCACGTCATAAAGTCAACCTATAAATTGTGCATGAGCAACAATTTGCTGCTGCTGGTTGCCAGGCTCCAAACCAATTCTCCAATGCGAGCGTCTAAGAGATGAATAACCTGTCAGAACAGATTTGCTGGCTTACGCTGCAAGGATAACCGGTTACATGAACCCGGATATATCGATTTGTATATCAATCGACCGACTACTCTATAGGCCTGGTCTTTGTAATTCCAGCATGCCGGTCATTTTTCAGTTAATATTTAACATGTACAGAAGACTACAACAAATGACAGTCAGGATACCTTCTCACGCACATACTACTCGATCGGAAACCGGGCCAGGCTCCTTATGATACGAGATACCTCAGCACAAGACGAAATCATCCAGCCGGAGAAACATTCTGCTCGCACCCTTGTGCTACTGGTATCAGGTGTCATGCTTCTTAGTATTGCAGTTTTTGTGATTTATCCTACTTTTGAAAGCTGGTCATCCGCGCAACATTCAGTAGCCAGATCAAAAATTCGAAGCGCAACAGTCAGCCGGGGCGACCTGATTAGGGACATCAGTGCACAGGGGAAGGTGGTAGCTTCCATAAAACCCACTCTGTTCAGTACAGCTACGGGCGTAGTAACCCTTCGTGTTAAAGCTGGCGATTCGGTACACCGGGGAGATTTGATTGCACATATTGAAAGCCCTGAACTGGAAAGTTTACTCCAACAGGAATCCTCTGCATTTCAGAGTGCAAAAACGGATTATGAACGCAAGAAAATACAGGCAAAAAAAACCAGACTGCAAAATCAGCAAACAATCGACCTTGCAGAAGTTGCGTTGACGGCAGCCAGGCGTGAACTCAGGCGTGCACAACAGGCACATGAAAAGCAAGCCATCAGTGAATTTGATTATGACAAAGCAAATGATGACGTCGCTACCGCTGAATTAATGTTCAAACACTCAACCGAGGATGCACACCTGCAGATCGAAAGCCTGCAATTTGAACTGGAAACCACCAAATTGCAGGTTGAAGCCCAGCAACACAAAGTCGATGAGCTCAAACGACAGGTTGCCGAGTTATCGATTCAATCTCCTGTTGATGGCATTGTGGGAAACCTGGCTATCCAGAATAAAGATGCAGTCAGCAAAAATCAGGAACTTGTCACAGTCGTCGATCTATCTGCATTTGAAATTGAATTGATGGTTCCCGACAGTTTTTCAGAGGGGCTTGAAGTTGGACTGGATGCGGAAATCAGCTATTCGGGGAACGTCTATCCCGGAATTGTAGTGTCCATATCTCCGGAAGTGGTTAACAGCCAGATTACCACTAAAGTCAGATTTGCAGGAGCCATGCCGGAACACCTAAAACAAAACCAGAGAGTATCTGCAAGGATTCTGCTCGAATCACGAGAAAATGTACTAACTGTAAAAAGAGGACCATTTCTTGAAAGCGGCGGTGGCCGTTTTGCTTATGTGATTGATGGAGACCTCGCTACAAAACAGCCGATACAGATTGGTGCTACCAGTGTCAGTAGTGTGGAAATTATTTCGGGATTGGAGGCTGGCCAATCAATTATCATCTCCAGCAGCCGGGATTTTAAAGAAGCTGATGTCGTATATTTGACCGATTAGGAAAATCTCGCTCGGGAGAGGGAACGCTGACTATTTAGACCTGAATCAGGACGGTAACTATGCTGGAGATGTCAAATGTAACAAAGGTATTCCGTGCTAATCTGATCGAGACTCATGCACTTCGAGGATTTGATTTGTTCGTCGATGAGGGTGATTTCGTGTCTATCAGTGGTCCTTCAGGTTCCGGCAAAACAACTTTTCTAAATATCGCCGGATTACTGGAAACGTTTGACAGCGGTATCTACAAACTGGATGGCGAAGATGTCAGCGCCCTGAATGATCGGAGTCGATCAAGACTGAGAAATGAGAAAATCGGCTTCATCTTCCAGAGTTTCAATCTGATTCCAGACCTTAATCTGTTCGATAACGTGGATGTACCTCTCCGATACCGGGGCTTCAATGGAAAGGAACGAAAGCAACGAATAGAACATGCTTTGGAACTGGTTGGATTACTGAGCAGAATGAAGCACCTTCCCAGCCAGTTGTCCGGTGGTCAGCAACAACGGGTTGCAATAGCCCGTGCGCTTGCCGGAGAACCCCGGTTTCTGCTGGCCGATGAGCCCACTGGAAATCTCGACACCGAAATGGCGGATCAGGTATTGAATCTGCTCGAAGAGATCAATCGATCCGGCACCACGATCCTGATGGTGACTCATGATCAGGATCTTGCATCCAGAGCACGAAAACAGGTTCACATCATCGATGGCCGGGTCAGTGATGGCAGCCCACTCCATTCCGACCACTAATCAAAGCAGGTGGATCAGATTTTCCAGAAAGAACAGCAATCCGGAGTTCAGTAGATCATGTACAACCTGAAGCTGGCTGTTCTCAGCATGAGACGAAATCCGGTACTAAGTGCACTGATCATCGGTGCCATTGGTCTCGGTACCGGAGTCTTTATGATTCTGCTCACTAGCTACCACTTTCTGGAGCGGAACCCGCTACCCGAGAAGTCCAGCAAGGTTTTTCGTGTACTGGTCGATGCCTGGAATCCGGAAAGCGATCCGAGTCAGGGGGTCTGGGATGCGGGTGAACCGCCGTACATGATGACCTATATTGACAGCATGAATCTAATGAAGTCCGATATTCCAACTTACTCCTCAGCCATGTTTCCCAGTACGATGTATTTACGACCAGCGTCATCGAATCACAGCATCAAGCGACCGTTTCAGGTTTCGGTAAGATTAACCCGAGCAGATTTTTTCTACATGTTTGACACCCCCTTTTTGTACGGCCAGGCATGGGACCGGATCGCTGATGACGGGCCGATACCGGTCGTTGTCATCAGCAAAGAGATAAATGAACGGGTATTTGGCAAAGTGAACAGCGTCGGCAAATCGCTGGAATTAAACAATACTCAATTTAAGGTGATCGGAGTTCTGGATTCCTGGCGGCCACTGCCAACGTACTACAACATCATGACGCTCGGTTTTGGCGTGGGTCCCCCTGAAGATGTTTTTATCCCGTTTCACTTCCTGGAAGTTATGCAACCGGGTAAAACCAGTCCCGACTTTGGCTGGAAATCTTACGAACCCGGTTTTGATAATTTCCTGCAATCAGAATCTACCTGGCTGCAATTCTGGGCTCAGCTGGACACACCGGAACAACAGCAGGCATATCTGGATTTTCTGGACGGCTATGCTTTGGAACAAAGGAATCTGGGTCGATTCCAGCGCCCCCTCAACAATCGTATCTACGACGTACAAAAATGGATCAGAAAATTAACCTCACCCATCAGAGGGCCGGCCCTCGCATTCCTCGTGCTGGGCCTCTTGTATCTATTCGTTTGCATCATCAACCTGGTTGGCATGCTGCTCGGGAAATCCCTAAGCCGAATACAGGAAATCAGCATCCGCAGAGCCCTCGGTGCACCCAGGTATGCAATTTTCCAGCAACACATCATCGAAGTATCCTGCCTCGGGATTCTGGGAGGCGTGAGCGGTCTCATCATCAGCCAGGCGGTGCTTGGCCTGATTCGAGCGAGGTTCAGTCTGGCCGAAGAACTGTTTGCGCTGGATGGATATTTGTTAACCGTGGCCATTGCCCTGGCCACACTAGCCGGTGTCATAGCGGGTATCATTCCTGCCTGGCGGGCATGTGATGCACCACCGGCTCAATACCTGAATTCCAATTGAGGTGTCCATGGAATTACTGCCTGTTTGCAAAGCGCTACTGCGTAACAAGACATCCTTTTTGCTACTCGCTCTCCAGGTAGCCATTACGCTGGCAGTTCTGGTCAACGCGCTCGCACTGGTCAGTCGCTCAAGAGAGATCATTAATGAGCCAAATGGTCTGGATGCAGACAATATAATTACCATGATCAGCGTGCCATTCGGCCCGGGTTTTATCAACAAGTCATACATGGAAGCACGTCTAAGAGATGACCTGATTTTCCTGAACCGATATCCGGGGGTTATCGCTGCTACCACATCCAATTCAGCACCCGGTGAATTCGGCAGCAATTGGGGCATTTCAGCCTGGGGAAAAAAGGATATCAGTGAACCCTCGGCAGGATATTTTACCGCTGATGAAAAGACACTCGATGCTTTGGGTGTTGAGTTGTCAGAAGGTCGCGGATTTTCTGAGGCAGAGGTCTTTTACTCGGGATGGCCCCTCACTGATCCTGAACTTCCGCAGACAATTATCATCACAGAGGCACTTGCCAGACAATTGTTCGGTGAAGAATCTGCCCTGGGTAAAATCGCAAATGTGGGGGACTTGCCTAAAACCATCGTCGGCGTGATCAAGCGATTCGGGGGCCGCAATCCACTCATGGGCAATCCACAATACCAGATACTAAGTCCTGGCTACCTGTCCGGCAGTATGATGCAATCCTCATTCATCATTCGGGTGGAGCCAGGCATGGCGAACCGTCTGATACCTGAGTTGGAACAAAAACTACTTGACCTGGACAATGACAGAGATATCCGGGAAATCCATCTGCTCAGAGAGCATTTGAACTCAGCGACCGGGATGTATAGCTACGGCGGCATGGTACTGATGATCATCAGCGGCTTGCTAATTCTGACTACCGCTCTGGGAATCTACGGTATGGCCTCTTTTTCTGTGACCAAACGAGTGAAACAAATTGGTACACGTCGTGCCCTGGGCGCTACCAGATTCGAGATTATTCGTTATTTTCTGGTTGAAAATCTTGTCACGACGGTAACAGGAATTGTGCTGGGCATTGCACTGTCACTCATTCTGAATTTCATAATGAGCCGCCTTGGACTGGGCCGCATCGATCTGCTGGTGAGCAGTCTGGGAGTTATATTTGTCATCCTGGTCGGACAATTTTCGGTATTGTTGCCAGCACTGAACGCCGCCAGAATCTCACCTGCACAAGCTACCAGAACCGTTTAACCTAGAAACCGCAGTTGAACATGAATATGGGGTGAGCCCCTGTATCGGATCAATCTACAGACACACTTGATTTTATTTTCGGCTTGTTTATTATGCACGACATGAAAACCGTAACGATATTCAGCGGGCGATTTACAAACCCGGCCACGGGCACCTGTTTAACACAGCAGGATGGTTATTGGCTGGGTCAATATTTTGCGTATCGTTATTTTGAGGATACCTATTAGATCGCCCCATAGAATTTAACAGTAAAGGCGGTCTGATCCGCCTACAGGGAAACCCCGATTGGCGGATGAGCAATCGGGGTTTTTTATTGCGTGCCTGATATCTGGCATTAACTGACCACCCGGAATTTCGAAGCGTACAGGAAACGAAGATGCCAAACTCAAAAGTAGATGATTTAAACGTGCTAAGCCAGGAAACACTAATATCTCCCTCGGAACTAAAACTTTCAATGCCGTTGCAAGGTAGTGCCAGTGATACGGTACAAAGTTCCAGAAGAATCATCAGGAACATTCTGAACAGAATTGATCCACGCCTGTTTGTCGTCGTTGGTCCTTGTTCAATACATG
>CAZNFE010000195.1:0-6185 GCA_964571945.1 uncultured Pseudomonadales bacterium | reverse complement strand
TCCCTCCCGGTTCTGACCGATTCATAGCGATGAACCCCTTAAGTAAGTGCCATTCGGGTCAGAGTAAAAATATCTGACTAAATAGATTCGCCGTATTTTCGTAACGCCGTAACTACCAATTCCATCTGTTCCCGGGTGCCCATCGAAATACGCTGACTATTGAAAATCAATCCCTGCGTGTAGGGTGTGCGAACAACAATGCCTGATTCACCAAGCATATCAAGTGCACGGGATTCATCTTTGAATTGCACCAACACGAAATTTGCACTACTTTGTGTCACCTTCTCGATACCATTGATATGTTCAATTTCACCGATGAACCACTCTCTAATCTGATTAATCTCTGCGACCACAGCATGCATCCGTGCAACCCCTTTTTCCGTGAGCGCTTGTCTGGCGACTTCCTCTACCGGCAGTGGCAGTGGATAGGGTGCGATGATACGGGACAGCAGATCGATGATTTCCACACTAGCCAGCACAAATCCACACCTCACGGCAGCCATCCCAAACGCTTTTGACATGGTGCGTAATACAACGAGATTAGGATAATCACGGATCAACCCGCTAAACGTATATTCAGGACAAAATTCGATGTAGGCCTCATCTACCACAACGAGTGATGAATCCTTACAGGTCTCCAGCAACTCCCGAAGCTCTTCCTCGCTGGTGGCATTACCGGTTGGATTATTCGGTGAACAAATAAAGACCAGTTTGTTGTCCGATTGTTGTTTCAGCCCTGCAAGATCCAGTTCAAACGTTGGTTTTCTGGGTACCGACACAACTTCGACATTGTGAATGGCAGCGCTTACCTGATACATCCCGTATGTTGGCGGCGTTATCACAACGCTATCGATACCAGGAGTACAAAAGCAGCGAATCAGTAATTCAATACCTTCATCGGCTCCTCTGACACACAGCATTTGTTCCGCCGGGAATGCAGCATAAGCAGAATAGCTACCTAACAATGCGGAACTCGGTACTTCCGGGTAGCGATTATATCCTTCACCGGATACGGTAAACTCAGCATCGGAAAAAGGCAGCTCATTTGCATTCAGCCAGATCTCACCGCTTCCGCCGATACGCCTGGCGGACTGGTACGGCTCGATTTCAAGCAGATGTGGACAACACAATTTTTCAGCAATATTCATTTTACGTCCCGGATGTTTAACCGTAACTATTTGTGTGACTGAAGAAATGATGCGTTTTCCATCACTTCGATAATACTCGGTCCCTTGTGCAACAGCGCGCTCTCGACCAGCGCCCTGAAGTGTTCCATATCTCTGGCTCTTGCCCCTGGACAACCGAAACCTCTTGCCAGGACACTGAAATCCGGCGTGTACAGGTCAACCCCAACAAGTTTAATCTTGCGCAGCTGCATGTAGTCTCTAATTTCGCCATAACCTTCATTATTCCAGATAATGATCGGGATACTAAGATGTTCCTCTACCGCAGTCGCCATTTCCGGTAAGGTAAACATGAACCCGCCGTCGCCGACAATCGCAATCACCGGTCTATCCGGGTGTCCCAGTTTCGCACCAATTGCCGCTGGCAACCCATACCCCAGCGTGCCGTAGCCGGTAGTCGATGTGATCCATGATCGAGGTTGATTTACCGGTAGAAAACTGTTGCCTGCATAAACCGGCTGAGTAGAGTCTCCTGCGATTATCGTATTCTCCGGCAACACTGCTCTCAGATTATCCAGGAAGTACTTATACTGATTAAACCTTTGTAGTGATTGTTTCACCGCTGCAGCCCGCGCTGCGCCATTTGCCCTTGATCCGGGTACAAGCTGATCGCTGATGGCCCGCAATGCGAGCGCGGCATCACTCTGCAACGCAATTGTCGGTTGATGGTTACGTGCCATTTGCTCAGAGTCAATATCTACCCGGATCAGTTTCCCTTCAATTGGCAAACGGCTCTCATCACTGTATCGATCGGTTTCACTGAACTCTGTGCCTACTGCCAGTACTACATCGGCACCTTGAATCAAATCCCGCACCGGTTCGTATGCCATGCTGCAATCAAGACACAGTTCATGGTCACCAGGCATTATACCCTTGGCAGCGACCGAATTAATCACCGGTGCCTGCAGTGATTCCGCCAGCGTCCTGACTTCACTGGCGGCATCAGCGGCGCCTCCGCCCAGGAATAGTATCGGCTTGCGTGCACTGGAGAGCATCTCAGCCGCTTGACTGATATATTCAGGATCCGGTCCGGGACGGCTGATTTCAGGCCAGGATTCAGTCGGCAAGGCCAGTTCAGCGGTAATCACATCTACCGGGATCTCGACATGCACCGGTGCCGGACGGCTGCCTTCAAACACGGTGAATGCCCTTGCCAGCACACCAGGCAACTCCTGCGCATCCAGCAGCGTATGACTGAATTGTGTATATTGGGCGGTCAGATTCTTCTGCGACGGTAACTCGTGCAATTGCCCTGCCCCTGCACCCAACTCATGAGTGCGATTGACACTGGATATCACCAGCATCGGAATCGAATCAGAGAATGCCTGGGCCATGGCAGTTGCAATATTGGTCATGCCCGGTCCGGTTATGATGAAGCAGACGCCCGGTTTGCCGGTTGTTCTGGCATATCCATCTGCCATAAATCCAGCGCCCTGCTCGTGACGAGGTGTAATGTGGCGCAATTTGCTGTTCCCCAGACCCCGATACAATTCAACCGTGTGCACGCCTGGTATACCGAATACAATTTCCACTTCATACGCTTCCAGTAAGGAAACGAGTACTTCTCCACACGTGGTCATCTTTGTTGCTCCAAATATCGGCTCACCAGGTACCAATGCATACCGGGAAGATTCGCCATCCGAACCGGTTCAGTTTTTGTTATGCTTCACAGTGACTTCCGGATAAAAACATCCCGATCCAATCTTCACATAGTGGACAGGCATGAAGGACTTCAACGATTTTTTCTCCGTCCTCGAGCAGGGTTCTCTGGCACCGTATGGCACGGTACTCAAAGAAAATCTCAGTCGATACTTCCATCCTGGCGCGCATGGTAACGCGCAAAAATGGTCCCGGCAATTAAACAATTTGCCGAATTTATCAGCCCGCTGTTCGGATCTCTGTTCAGACACTCTGACGATTGGTTCTGAATCCGAGTTGCTTTCACCTGGATGCTCTCCCCGGGCAGTCAGGCAGGCATTTAAGCAGCAGCTGATGCATTTTTGTCCCTGGCGTAAAGGACCGATTTCGCTGTTCGGGCAATTTATTGATACCGAGTGGCGCTCGGACTGGAAGTGGGCGCGAATCCTGCCACACATTCAGCCCCTGCAGGACAAAACTGTTCTGGATGTGGGCTGCGGTAACGGTTATCACTGTTTTCGCATGCGTGGAGCAGGTGCAAGACTGGTACTGGGTATTGATCCGACGCGACTATTTTTTATGCAGTTCCAGATAATGAAAAGATACCTGCCGGAAGAGCCGGTATTTTTTCTGCCGCTAAAAAGTGAGCAACTGCCACGTCCGTTGACTGTGTTTGACACAGTTTTTTCCCTTGGTGTGCTTTATCATCGCAAGTCTCCAACGGATCACCTGCGGGAACTGAAAGACTGTCTGGTACCCGGAGGAGAATTATTGCTTGAATCTCTGGTGATCGAATCAGCCAGGGATACTGTGCTGGTGCCGCAGGATCGCTATGCGCAAATGAGTAACGTCTGGTCCATTCCGAGTCCATCAAAACTCGAAAAGTGGCTTGAGGAAGCCGGATTCACCCACATCCGTATGGTTGATATCAATCAGACTTCCACTGAGGAACAGCGGGCTACCGGCTGGATGACGTTCCAGTCGCTGGAGAATTTTCTTGATCCCGCTGATCACAAAAAAACCATCGAGGGGTATCCAGCACCCTGTCGTGCGATTATGATCGCGAGAAAACCATGAGAAAATCATACCTTGTTGCATGACTTTAAAGGCGACCATCAATGAATAATCAACAGAACGATCTACACAACAAAGCAGAGCAGCTCTGGACGGGCAGTGTCAGCAGTCACGACCCCGAGTATCACCCGTTCGCACCCTATGCCATTTCAGATGAAGTCGCTGATGGGGTAGTTTTCTTTAAAGACTTTGTAAACGTCACTGGCGTGAAAACGGATGCCGGTCTGGTCATGATCGACACCGGCAGTTACACGGCCAATCAACACATGCGTTGTCATGCCGGAATCCGCAGCCACTTCCCCGATCTGTTGCATACCGCTATCTACACGCACGGCCATGTGGATCACGCCTATGGCCTGCCACCGTACCTTGCAGAGATCCGTGCTCAGCACGCCGCGTATCCGCAGATCATCGGGCATGAGAATGTTGCTGCCCGAATGGACCGATATATCGAAACAGAGGGATACAACAACATTATCAATGAACGGCAATTCGGCGTGCAGATGCATTGGCCAACTGACCCGATCAAACCTACGTTGAGTTACAGAGACAGTCTCGACCTTCGAATTGGCAATACGGAAATCAAGTTGTTTCACGCACGCGGTGAGACAGATGATCACACCTGGGTATTCTTGCCCGGACAGAGAATCCTCATGACAGGCGATCTGTTTATCTGGGCCAGTCCAAATGCCGGAAATCCCCAGAAAGTGCAACGGTATGCCCAGGAATGGTCACAGGCGTTGCGGAAAATGGCGTCACTGAAACCGGTCGTGCTGTGCCCGGGTCATGGTGTGCCTGTGTACGGTGAGGAGCGCGTGAAAAGTGCGCTCGAGAACACTGCTGCCTACCTGGAATCCCTGTACGGTCAAACCCTGGATCTTCTTAATCAGGGCGCCAGACTCTACGATATCATCGAGACGGTTCGTCCCCCCGAAGATCTGGCAAATTTGCCCTATCTGCAGCCAATCTATGACGAACCGGACTTCATTGTGCGAAATATCATCAGACACCTGGGCGGCTGGTACACCGGCGTACCCAGTGAACTAAAACCGGCTCCGAGAGCAGCACAGGCGAAGGAAATTGTTGAGCTGGCCGGCGGTCTGGATAAATTGCTTGCCCGGGTCAGAAAATGCCTGGACCACAATGACTTTAGCATGGCTTCTCATCTGGTGGATTGGGCGGTCGATGCGGAACCGCAGAGCCAAACCGTGCACGCTATCCGTTCCGAGACTTATCAGAAACTGGCAGCCGGGGCGACTTCCACCATGACCAAAGGTATCTATGGTGCTGTGGTGAGGGAATCTGAACAAAAAAAATAACAGGTTCAGATCGGGGGCAGCAACGGCGTGATTTAAACAATCCGAAGCAGCGGGATCAATACCCCACTGAAGGACATCAAAAAGCTGAATACAGGCAGTCCAAAGAAGCTCAGGACGATCAGGACCAGGAATAGGGTAGCACCATAGCGGGTGTTGAATTCATCATATCGGGTCGCCAGGTGTCCGGGTAGCAACCAGGAAAATATGTAGTGCCCGTCCAGCGGTCCGAGCGGGATCAGATTAAAAAGCAGCAGCAAAAGGTTGATCCGCGCCAGGACGCTGAGGGCTTGTAGCAGCGCCGAACCAACCTGCAGCACGCCGCTGCCAACAGCCAATACATATAGATTGATCGCCAGGAATGCCAACAGCAGATTCATAAAAGGACCGGCAACTGCGACCAGCGCTGCTGCCCATGCACTGCCAAGAATTCTCTGATTAAACGGCACAGGTTTTGCCCAACCGAATCCGACCAGGACTACCATCAGCAAGCCCGTGGGATCGATATGCCTGATTGGATTGAGTGTCAGCCTGCCCTCTCTTTTTGCCGTCTCATCGCCAAACAACCTGGCTACGCTGGCATGGCCATATTCATGCAAGGTCAACGAACACACGATCGCGATAAGTAGGATTACAAACAGGCTGATCTGACCCTCGAATAGAAACTGTATCATAACGACCCGCTGATTAATCCATGCATTGAATTCGGGGACAGTTTACTTATTTAACCAGAATCAGGATACGTAAACTGTCCCAGTGCTTGATACAAAACTTTACAATTCGATATACATTCATACATTGAATTGATCGTCCGCTCACATTGCTCCCTTATTATTGCAGTCAATAGTTAGAGGGAGCGTCATCAGATGAGAATAACGGTCTTACTACTGGTCACCCTGGCCGGGCTTTGCGCTTCCATAGGGCCGGTGTTCGCAGCAGATAACGGCAACACGGTCTCCGCCTCGGCCTCTAT
>CAZNFE010000194.1:0-6192 GCA_964571945.1 uncultured Pseudomonadales bacterium | reverse complement strand
GCGGTCATCAGCCATTCCAGTTCTCTGCGGATCCCCTTGTATTTTCTCCGCAGAAACCAATCGACCCGGCCATCTTCAAGAATCTGAAACAGCGTTGCCGCCAGCTGTGGATTTTCAAATTCCGCGAAAAAATCCGCAAAAGGATTACGGCTGTCAGGTCGTTGATAGGCAAAAGTTCCTGACTCGAAAAAACCCAATTGATGTAACAAAGTGATCTTATACAGGGATTCATTATCCGTTCTTCCCGGATACACGGAAATCTGGTCCGGCAGGTAGATATGTTTGCCGTCAGTCCTGGCGACCGAAAACTCACGGTACCCATCAGATTCGGAAACAATCGGCTCAATAAGAAATTTCCTACCGGTAATTCCTTCACTGTACAGGTGAAACAATCGTTGCAGATCGTCGAAATTGACCTGCCCCTTTATCTCATGGAGCTGCTCGATACTCGCTGCTGATTCCAGGCTGAAGTAGGCTTCCGCGGCAGGTCGGCCTGCTGCACTCTGTACGATACCCTGGTTTACCCACTCATCGAGCAGCTCTGGTGAGGCAAGAGGCAACCGATCGATGCTGTCGATGAAGGCGAGTACCGGTTTCGCCTCAACATCGATTAATCTGATACAAGTCCGGAGCACATAGTCACGCTTTAAGGTTGATAGTGAACCCAGCCTGCCGGTCAATGCCGACAACATAGCCGCCGCTGCATCATTCTCGAACCGAAGCGCGTTCACAATTTTACAAACTCTGGTTAAGTCTTCCTCCCCCCAATCATTAATGTGTGGATAGATCTCCAGAAAACCCGTTACATGTTCCGCCGGCAGTTGCATGGCATGTGCCCATGGCAGCTTGTGCGTCGATCGCGTGCAGCAAGAGAAAAATGTACGCATCAATTCTGCGATCTGCGGATCGGATTCTGCTGCGATTTGTTTCGATTTGGGCTGTAACAGGCTGGCGACCAGATCAAGCCAACAGAAAAATTCCGCCGCGGTGTGCTGATGCACGACATTCCCGCTGGCATTAAAGTATGCGGTTAACAATGCTGTACCGCGAGCAAAGTTACCCCGAACAAGCATACCGGTATTTTGCCACTGCTGCCGGGTATCCTCTTTCCCCTGCAAAAACATTTCTTTTAAGATATCAAAATAAGCAGTGGCTGGCTCATGTGCGGTCCTGGCGAGATCTAGCCCATATCGGCCACTGCCAAGCAACATTTCTGTATCCAGTCGAGCGACTCTATCTGAACCGATTGACTTCGCAATATGGTTCAGAAACTCCCTACTGGTATTGATGAAAGCAAGTGCTGATTCCCAGGTATGCCAACCAGCAGATGCTATGTCGGAACACAACTGCGCCCACTCACTGATTGCTTCACGGGGCACACTGGCTCGACTAAACGCGTCAGTCGTTCGCATAAATCGCTGTGCCAGAGCAGCATCATAGGATACTAATCGGTCTCTCGTCAGGCTCACGATCCCGCTCATAATCAGCCCACGAAGATGGTTGATACCAATTCGGAGATTGCTTGCTGAACATCTACATCGTCACTTACCCCTGAACATACCGCGACATCACATGCTCTGCGAGGAGAGATACCCCTGGTTATAAGCTGCCCAGCGTAGACCAGCAAGCGGGTACTAACCCCTTCATCAAATCCATGATGGCGAAGGTGTCTGACTTTCGCCCCCAGCAAGGCCAGATCCATTGCAACCGCATCATCCACTTTACTCTCGTGAATAATTATTTTTGCTTCTTCCTCTTCTGACGGATAGTCAAAATCTATGGCGATGAACCGCTGCCGGGTGCTGGGTTTCAGATCCTTGAGCACATTCTGGTAACCGGGATTATAGGAAATAACCAGCAGAAAATTGGGGTGCGCATCCAGCATGGTGCCACGTTTCTCTATCGGCAGCATTCGCCGGTGGTCTGTTAACGAGTGAATCAGAACCGTCGAATCCTTCCTTGCCTCGACTATTTCATCAAGATAACAGATTGCACCTTCACTCACCGCTCTGGTCAGCGGACCATTCTGCCACACCGTTTCATCACCCTGCAGCAGGAACCTTCCCACCAGATCGGTAGCACTGAGATCTTCATGACAGGCTACCGTAAGGAGTGGTTGTTGCAGCCTGGCTCGTTCCTGGTCCGATCCTTCTCCCCTGTACAAGTGGTAGGCCATATATTCTACAAATCGGGTTTTACCGCAACCGGTCGGTCCTTTCAACAACACTGGCAGTCGTTCTTCGTAGGCAGCCTGAAACAGTGCTACTTCATCCCCCAATGCCAGATAGTAGGGTTTCTCATCCAGTCCGTAACCTGACACATGCACGGAACTGATGCTCAAATCCTTTTTCTGAATACTACTGTCGTTCATCGATTACTCCTGTGATCCCCAAACGGGTGATCGCTTTTGTGTCAAAGCGGACACACCCTCCTTAAAATCTGCCTCTTTCATCATACGGCGAACGAGTTCTTCAGAATCTTCTACCGCAGCCGCTACATCACGGTGCAAATCAGTGTATATCTGACGTTTGGTTTCTCTGAGCGATCCCGGGGACACATTCCTGGCCATCTCTCTGGCATATGTATATGTGCTCTGCATCAAGTCCGCCGGTTCACATAATCGGTTGATCAAGCCGATTTCAAGTGCTTCTTCGGTCATAACAACACGACTGGTGAGTAGCATATCATTTGCCCGGGTCAGTCCGATCAAACGAGGCAGCAGCCATGACAGTCCGAATTCTGCGGGTAAATTCAGTTTGCCGTGTGCTGTGGTCAGTTTCACTCCGCTGGCTGCAAACCGAATATCTGCAAAGCAGGCCAGCACCAGGCCAACCCCGGCTGCTGGACCATTGATGGCCGCAATCACCGGCTTCGTCAGCCCGAAATGGTATGCGAACGACGCATCGAACTCAGGTCTCACGCCAAATCCTGGCTCTGCTAATTGTTCCGGTGTACCCGGATCATAGTGGCCTTTCTGTATATGGCCTTCCAGGGCCTGGGTATCTGCTCCGACACAAAAACCACGCCCAGCCCCCGTAACCACGATAATTCTGGCTGCAGGATCATGCTCGGCGATCAACAAGGCACTTCGATACTCGGTATGCATCCTGCCTGTCCAGGCATTCATGCGATGGGGCCGACTAAGAGTAATCGTTACAACCCCGTCATCCAACTGATATTGAATTGCTTTAAAATCTTTTATTTCCATGCGCAATCTTCTCTCCACTGGTGAACATCATAGCAGCCTTTTGCCTGGTTTCTGTAAATACTGTTTTTTCAGTCCGGCAGAATTCTCAGAATTTAACAATCTACCCCGCGAAGGTGTATAGAAGTCAGCCCGTTTTGACAAAGGCACAGTATTGTAGTTAATTTGTTCGACTGAGAATAACAAAGGAAGGGGGCGAAACTCATGCAATTTGGTGTGCAGGTCAATGTTTATCGGACATCCTGGGAAGCCGTAAAGGCTTCTGCCGAAGCCATGGAAGCAGGTAACTGGGATAGCCTGTGGTTTGCCGATCATTTCATCCCGCCTGGAGCTACTCGTGAACAGGAGTCGCTCACCGCATTTGAAGGATTCACTGCAATTTCCGCGGTGGCGGGTATGACCAGGAAATTGAGACTGGGTCATCTGGTGACAGGTAATACCTATCGCAACCCGGCGCTGGTAGCAAAAATGTCGGGCACCATAGACCACATTACCGAAGGTCGATTCACGCTTGGAATCGGTACCGCCTGGTACCAGCGGGAACATGAAACGTACGGCTGGACGTTTCCGTCCATGAAGGAACGACAGGACCGCTTTGAAGAATCCTGTGAATTTCTGCGTTTATTGTTCAGGGCCAAGGATCCGGTAGACTTTAACGGCCAGTACTATCGGCTTGACCAGGCCAGCCTTTCACCAGGCAGTTATGACAAACCCATCCCGATTCTGGTCGGAGGAACAGGTGAAAAGCGCACCTTGCGAACCCTGGCTAAATATGGCGACATCATGAATCTGGATGGCTGGGCTGGTGCTGGCATGTCATTTGAACACTACCAGCACAAGGTAGAGGTGTTGGTGCGACACTGTGAGAATGTCGGTCGAAATCCGGCAGAAATAAAGAAAACCCTGCTCATGCCGCTGTTTTTAACCGAGGATGAAGGTCTGATTGAACGTGTGACCAGGAACCTGGGCCCCGGTACTGTAGCCGGTTCACGGCAGTATATCGTCGACAGGATTGGTGAATTCAGAGACGCTGGCGTAGCTGAAATTATGTTCGGCGGGATTGCTTCCGGAAACATCGACCTGCTGAAACAGGTCGAGGAAGAAGTGGTTGCCGCTTTCAGATAACGGGTGGGGTCTATTGGGGTGAAGTCAGTATTTACCGCTTTTCGCAACAGAATCCCAGAATCTGTCGTCATATCGATCTAATCGGTTGACGCGAATCATTTCCCTGATTTCAGTGACATAGGATTCACCTCGTTCGGAGTATCGATGCAGTCCCCCGGCAAGATTGAGGCCATGGAAACGAAAGTTTTTGGTCCGTTCCACGCCACGCATTGCACGAAAGCTGCGGTAGGCAAATGCCGAATTGAGATTGTTGATATAGCTGGTTACCGAATCCCGCACAGAACCAAACTTTTTCACTTCGTGGATTGCTCCCCGGGTGCGGGCTGAAGGAACCATTCCACACCCCTTTGTAAAACACCACTGGCCAAAGTAATTGGCGCCTTCACGAGCAAACCTTGATGTTCCCCAGGCAGATTCATTAGCAGATTGCGCCAATGCCAGTGAGGGAGGCACGATATCTACCCGGATCAAGAGTTCTCCGATAGCATCAGACAGCCTGTCCGGATCAAACTTGATACCATAGTGCTTTAACTTGAGACGCACGAAATTCATGTCATCAGGTGCAATAGGATTCCCTGCAGTCAGTTTACTTTGAAGCCCAATCAATCGGTCTCGAAGCCCGATCAATTCGAGATTAACGATTTCCACATGGGGATATATATACTCAAAGAAGCTAACCTTTTTCTCTTTTACATCCTTAATGCCAGCAAAATCAGGAACCTTTTCACGACTTAAATAGTGTGCCGTGAAAAGGTAGAAGACAGCTACCATGGCGGCTAAGACATACTGCGCTCTTTTCATACTGAACGATGGAAGCTCTGATTAAGAGAACAGGATTATCACAATTAGTGGGGTCGGGGTAAAGTGCCGCACTTTACCCCGACCCCAATACTTGGTTAAGCTACGGCAATTAAACCAGGGAGCATTTGTCATGCACTCAATCATTCGATCAGGATGTCTGCTATTCGCTGGATGGTTACTCACTGCCTGCAGTCAGCAACCGGATCAGTCATCGGCAGAAACGACTACACCTTCTTATGAAATAACCACACTGGTTCCCGGTTCGCCATTTCATGGCATCCACGGTCTGACCTTCACGAGTGATGACCAGATTCTGGTCGGCAGTGTTGTTGGCATGGATATCCACCAGGTCGATCCTGATTCTGGTGCCGTATCCCTCTACCAGGGGCCACCGGAGGGCATGGCGGATGACCTTGAATTTTCACCCGACGGTACGCTGGTCTGGACTTCTATCTCCGTGGGTGATCTCTTTGCCCGAACACCAGATGGCAAGGTAAGTAAAATTGCATCCGGGCTTCCTGGTTTAAACTCCATCGCTTTCAAGCAGGATGGCAGGTTATTTGCTTCACTGGTTTTTTTGGGTGATGCCTTGTATGAATTCGATATTACCGGAAAGAATCCACCTCGCCTGATACTGGAAAACCTGGGCGGCTTGAACGGCTTCGATTTCGGCCCGGACGGTAAGCTCTACGGACCTATCTGGTTCAAAGGACAGATCGTACAGATTGATGTAGACACAGCAGAAGTGAATGTTGTAGCAGACGGCTTAACGGTCCCGGCAGCAGTTAACTTCGACTCTAAAGGTGTCCTGCATGCCATCGATAATGAAACCGGCGAGATTTTTCAGATCGATCTGAAGTCCGGTGAGAAACACCTGATCGCCACGGCACCAACCAATCTCGACAACCTGGCTTTCGACAGCAAAGACCGCTTGTTCATTACCAACATGTCGGATAACGCCATCTACGAAGTCTATCGCGACACGGGTAAGCTGCCACACGTAGTAGGTGGACCACTAACGACACCGGCAGGAGACATCCGTGCACGACACCACCACGTCA
>CAZNFE010000193.1:0-6197 GCA_964571945.1 uncultured Pseudomonadales bacterium | reverse complement strand
ACTGGCATCCATATCTGAATTGGTTACTGTGTGACAAGGTCATTCAAACATTACTGCAATGTATGTTGCAGTCCTTGAGAGGGGGAATTACATCAAACTGAAATATGTAACCGGATTTTGTACTCTTCCGCTGTGGATTTCCATTGCCCTTGCCGGACCTGACAATCGCGGCTTATTGCACGCTTGTCATTTACCCAATTTCAGCCAGGAAGTATTGTGCGGTTCACACACGGTATTTGAAGATCGGGTGAAGGCAACAGGTAGAACTATTCAAATCAATTTCGCAGTCATTCCTGCGATCAGTGAGGTCTCGGAATCTGATCCACTGGTAATCCTTCCAGGGGGCCCAGGGCAAGCAGCCATGGAGATGGGGCCGTTGGTCAATCTGGCTTTCAGGGAAATTAACCAGAATCGTGATGTTGTGCTTATTGACCAGCGGGGAACGGGTTCCTCCCATCCGCTGCAATGTGAGTTACCTGCACCGATTGCCGGAGAATTTCAGGTCGGGTATACCCATGAGGAAGTACGTAACTTTCTACGTAAATGCCTGGAAACACTGGATACAGATGCTACCTTGTATACGCAGGACCTGGCCAATCAGGATATGCACGAAGTATTGATCACGCTTGGTTACAATCCGGTAAATATTTATGGTGTTTCCTGGGGAACCAGAGCAGCTCAAATATATAGTGAACAATTTCCCGACCATGTCCGAAGCATGATATTGGATGGGAATGTGCCTTTTGAAAACAAGATACCTCTTTTTGCCAGTGAAGATGCCGAAAGGTCTCTACAACTGACATTTGCGTCTTGCAAAACGGACCCGGATTGCCACGCGGCATTTCCGAATCTTGAGAACAATCTTGTAAAAGCAATTGCAGTCCTGGGCGAAAAAGGTAAACAGATCACCATGAACGACCCTACCTCTGCACAAAAAACGACGTTCACTGTCACCAAAAATCAATTCGTCACGACATTGAGAGAAATCCTCTATGTACCTGAGTTTGTTCGTCTGCTCCCTATAATCCTGAATCAGGCCAGCACAGGTAATTACAAGGCAATAGCTGGGGTTTCCAGTTTTTTTTCAAGCCAACTGCAGGGAACCGTAGCCCTGGGGGCAAGCCTTTCTATTCTTTGTTCCGAGGACCTCAGCCGGATTACTGATCGGGAAACCACCGCAATGAGCCAGAGTGGATTCGTTGGTTCTGCGATGATTGACGCTTATCGAAATCAGTGTTCCGTATGGCCAACTGCCAGCGTCCCTATCGCTTATTCTGAATTTGAGCCACTCAATATCCCGGTACTCCTCTTGTCAGGCCAGGTTGATCCGGTAACACCTCCCAGATGGGGGGATATCATGGCTAAAAGATACACCAACTCCCTGCACCTGGTAGCCAGCAATACAGGTCACAATGTTGCCCCCGTCCCATGTACCGATAAACTGATGGCCAAATTTGTCAATTCAGCCAGCCTGTCCACCCTGGATGGAACATGCCTGTCTGAAGTTCAGAGGCGCTCATTCTTCACTTCGCCGAGTGGTCCTGGAAGGAGCAGTACAGATGATTCACGTTAACAACCTGTCTAAATCCTTCGGTACGGTAGCCGCAGTTGTCAATGTTTCACTGCAAGCCCGTGATGGCATGATAACGGGGCTGCTGGGTCCAAACGGAGCTGGCAAAACAACCACTTTGCGTACCATCTATGGATTGCAAAAACCGGATCAGGGTAACGTGCTAATTGACGGTATCAATGCGGCTGACCAACTTATCTCTGCGGTAGCAAAAATGGGCATCTTCCCGGATAGCGTCGGTTTGTATGATCGCCTCACGACCAGAGAACATTTACGCTTCTTCGGTGAACTACAGGGTTTACGCGGCGCTTCTCTCGATGCTGCTATTGAGAAGGTACAGGATTATTTTCAGTTGCACGAGTTGATGGACAGACGGTGCGTGGGCTTCTCTCATGGTGAGCAAATGAAAGTTGCGCTGTCACGTGCTCTCATTCATGCACCGCGGAACCTGATTCTCGACGAACCTACCAATGGGCTGGACGTAATGAGTATTCGGTTGCTCCGGAAATTATTGTTCACGTTGCGAGACGATGGCATCTGCATATTATTCTCCAGCCATGTGATGCAGGAAGTATCCGTCTTGTGCGATTACATCTATATCATGGCTGAGGGCCGGGTAACAGCAGAGGGTTCCAAGCAAAGACTGTGCGAGATCACTGGTGAGAAGAATCTGGAAGACGCATTCGTGAAGCTGATCGGCACCGAAGAAGGGATCGCATTATGAATCGATTCCAGGTGATATTCAAAAAAGAACTCAGGGATAGCAGTCGGGATCGACGATCCATTCTTGCTGCCCTTCTCTTTTCTTTTCTCGGCCCGGTTTTACTTGCTGTCATCTTCACTGTTGCTGCGCAGAAGAGCGCTGAAACAGACGAATTAAAGCTCGGGGTGATCGGCTTAGCGTATGCGCCTGACCTGATGCAGTTTTTCGAGCGACACAACATAAAACCAATTGCGTTTGAGGATGATGTCAAATCTGCTATCCAACAGAGAAAAATTGAGGTGGTACTTGAAGTTGCAGCAGATTTTATGACAGATTTCAGCACTTCAATTCCTGCCAGGATCAAGCTATATGCAGATTACTCCATTGAAAAATCCGCCCGGTCTGCGCACCGAGTCAAATCAGTCATTGCAAACTACAATGAAAGTATCGGCTCACTTCGACTGATGGCACGCGGCATCAATCCGGTCATTACAAAACCTGTTTCTCTTGATTCGAAGGATTATTCTACTGCCCAGGGACGCTCTGCGCTGATATTGGGTGCTTTGCAGATTTTTATTCTGATGGCTGCATTTATTGGCAGCACGGGTGTAGCAATTGATACAACCGCTGGCGAACGTGAACGACATTCCCTGGAACCATTGCTGATCCATCCGGTCTCGTCTGTGTCCATACTCATGGGGAAATGGCTCACCACATCCCTCTACGGAATGCTCGCAGTCATGTTAACCTTGCTGGTTACTTCTTGTGTATTCCCATTCGTTCCCCTAAAGACCCTGGGTGTCGACCTGAATCTCGATGCCGCCATGCAATTAAGCATCCTGGCACTGGCTGTTCCGCTGGCACTTTTTGCCGCTGCAATACAAATGTTAACCTCGCTATACGCCCGGTCATTCAAAGAGGCACAAGGTTATCTCAGCATCATGATGATGGTACCAATGCTACCCGTCATAGTGATGCAGATTCTGTCCGTAAAAAGCGCAACCTGGATGTATCTGGTTCCAGTATTGGGGCAGCGGCAACTACTCACGGACGTGATGCGGGGTGACGGTTTAGCGCCATTGGACTACTTCCTGGCTTCAGGCGTAACCAGTATCCTCGCCCTGGTCATCGTGGTATTTCTTACGCGGCTTTTACGCACCGAACGGGTGGTTTACGGAGGCTGAAATGACTGGCAGAATTCTGATCCTGGCAATACTACTGCTCGGCAGCAACGGCTTCCTCACCGGCTGCAGTTCACCTTTTCTGCTGCTGCCCGGGAAGTCACTGCAGGGGTTCGAAACAGATGCACAATCCTGGGAATTCGCGGAGAAATTCAAGATCTTGCAACTGGAAACGCGACCGCAAAATCCCTATTCCGTGTACCTCAGGGTAGTAACTAAAAACGGCAGGTTATACATCGATGCAGCGAAACACCGCCGCTGGCACGACTATATCAGGCAGGACCCTCATGTCAGAATAAAACTTGGTAACAATATATATCGCGCCATAGCCATAAGGGTTACAGAACCGGAAGAGCGCAGGCAATTCAAGACCAAACGCACAATATATCGCCTTGACCTGGTGAACAGGTCAAACCGGATCGATTAGGAAATGCTGTGATGGAGACGTAAACCGTTCAACCAGCATGCGATTATTCTGTGCAAGCAGGAATCAGGAATCAGCAGCATGATGTTGTTCATTACAGCAACATTCGCGCTGTCTCCAGTGCCTGGGTCCTGTCACCCCTGGTTTCTATCAACAATCTGGCAAAAACCCATAGGCGAACACGTTCACAGTCAACTCCCAAAAGATCAGAAAATCTGCGAATGGTAGCAATCGGATCTGCACGCAATCTAGGCAGGCAGTTGAGCAAATGTTGAGTGGCATCATAAGCCGGGTCACCATAGAAGGGTTTCGGATCAATGACCAGCCAGGGCTCTCTCTGAGCACGAAGAACATTGCCTGCATGCAGATCGGTGGCCAACAGGACTTCCTCAGGTGCGCTGAGTGGTAAATCTCTAAAGATCTGCAACGCTTCCTCTACAAGCCCCTGATCGAGCCAGAGATGAGATTTCTTAACAGATTCCTCACTCCAGTGCTGCGTCATTTCCGATAACGGATGAAATGGGTGTTCAGCGGGCGGTCTACGCCACAATCTGCGCAGCAGATTTGCAATGATCTGATCTTGTTCCGGCTCCGCCAGTGCCCGTAGCGGCGTCCCGGGTTGGCAAGCTTCCAACAGCATCGCATTCAGTTCGACATCTTGCTCCAGAACGAACACAGTCGGATCACCCGCCCAGAACAGTAACCCATCGATTTCATGTTCGGCTTCCATGTGCGGTAACCCGAGTTTACACACGGCTGCAGTGCCATCGTCCCGCACACAGGGTGCCACCCATGAACAACTCGCTTCTTCCTCATACGGCAGTCCCAGGGTAAGCTGCCATCGCTGAGCCAGTTCCGTGATTGAATCGGGTAATTTAGCTAACCAGGCAAGACCCTCCCGGGTAGTGGCACAGTTTTTCGATATTCTCTCCGGGATGACAAAGTTCTGCATGGGATGAGTGCTGTCTAATTTGACCGGAAAGATAATTCTGCCGGACAATCGATGGACATTATGCCATGCTGGGCCGGTAGTAATCAGATAGTGTGCCAGCGGGACTGCCTTGCAAATCAGTCCGTCGTCCCGGTCGCGGTCAAGCCCCGGGCTGGTCCAACAACTCGGAGGATTTATGGGTCTATCGACGGGTCGCTGGCTGATCCGGTTACGGACAGCGCTGGAGCGGAGTATTCCATCTAAAAACGGCTGTCCGGAGGTGTTTTGTCGGGTATAGCTTCCGGACAGGATTAACCCAGCTTTTCCTTGATTCTCGCAGATCGGCCACTTCTTTCGCGCAGATAGTACAACTTGGCTTGTCGAACATCGCCACGTCTTTTTACTCGAATGCTCTCAATCATCGGCGTATGGGTTTGAAAAGTTCGCTCTACGCCAACGCCGTGGGATATTTTGCGTACCGTGAACGCGGAATTCAGTCCGCGGTTACGCTTGCCAATCACGATGCCCTCGAAGGCCTGCAATCTTTCTCTATCGCCCTCTCTGACTCTCACTTGAACGATTACTGTATCACCTGGAGAAAATTCGGGAATATTCTGTTTCAGTTGCTCAGTCTCTATCTGATCAACAATCTTGTTCTTACTCATCTCATTTAGCCTCATCTTCAATCGTTCCTGATATCTCCTGGATCTCGCTCAGGTAATCTTTCAGTAATCGACGTTGATTATCATCCAACTCAAGCTGTTCCAGTAAATCTGGACGCCTTAGTGCCGTGCGCCCCAGCGACTGTTTTAATCGCCACTCGGCGATTAGTGCGTGATTGCCCGTTAATAAAGCCCCCGGTACCGCTCTATCTTCAACGACCTCGGGTCTGGTGTACTGCGGGTAATCCAATAAGCCATTTGAAAACGATTCCAATGTTGCTGACTCAGAATGACCCAGAGCACCCGGTATTAATCGAGTCACCGCATCGATCAAGACCATTGCCGGTAGTTCACCACCACTGACCACATAATCACCGATGGAGTACTCCCTGTCGACCTCCATTTCAATGACTCTTTCATCTACACCCTCGTAGCGACCCGCCACCAGAATTAAACTGCCAAGCGCCCGCAACTCTTCCACCGCCACCTGATCAACCTTTTGACCCTGAGGTGACAGATAGATCACCTGAGTTTCCGCACTGCCTGTGACTTCCTCTGCCTGCCTTCGGGCACTGCTGATGGCACCTCGCAGCGGCTCGATTTTCCTCAACATGCCTGGACCCCCGCCCTCACACCTGTCATCGCCCAGCCTCTCGTGTGCGACTCTGTTTCTTCTTTTTTTTTTTTTTTTAATGATACGGCGACCACCGAGATCTACACTCTTTC
>CAZNFE010000192.1:0-6215 GCA_964571945.1 uncultured Pseudomonadales bacterium | reverse complement strand
CACTCGTCACCATACAACTGCAGCAGGTAAATACTGAACAGGAATCCATGTTGGACAAACGGCATCTCCTCATAGCCGTCCCAGTACCCCCAGTTAAACTTGCGGCTATAGGTTTTTAACAGGAGCGGGTAAAGCCCGGCGACACCCCCTGACTTCAGCAGCTTCTTGCATTTACCGGTTAGGACAAATTTGCCACGATACTTCCGAAGCAGTCCGGCCAGCTCTGCCACTATCCTTGCAACATGCAGATCCATAAAATCAGGCTCAGTGTTAATCCTGCGTTCCCTGAAAGGCCAGGATATCGCATAATAATCCGCATGCTGCTCTGCATACGCCGAATGCACGGCACGACATACTCTGAGCGGCAGGTTTCCCGTTGCAGTCGGCTTGACGCCGTCACCTATTTGATCAAACAACACCTCAAACAAAGTTAGAATCGGAGCCCGGGCTTCCAGGTTCAGTTGTTCGGGAAACACCATCAAATCTGGTGACTCAAACGGAAAATGCAGCACCTGGTGCATGGTGGCAGGATTCAGCCCATGAAAATCATCTGAAGGCACCTCATTTCTTGCCCGCATGAACTGGTCGGCAAATGCCTGCACATCTTCCAGTGAATCAAAGTCCTTGTCTGCCACCAGATCGGCAAGATCGTCAGAGACCGCGGTTGCAGGATTCTCTGGTACCGAATCCGCGTAAGGGTTGTCCGGTAATAACAGACAACAGTGTTTGTACTTTTTACCACTACCGCATGGGCAGGGATGGTTCCGACCGATTTTCATTGACGTTTCTCTTCTTCTATATAGTATAGTCCGATACAATATGAATGTATTAATGCCATGACTGACACCATATATACCGGCACAAGTCGGCCAGTTACAAATTGATGGCGTTACGAGGTTGCTGTAACCCAGCGCTGGTTCCATGCGCAATTAAAATACCCATATACACAATATTCAAGTCTATGTGCAATCAATGTTGCGCATAGCCACTGCATTGCTGCGCAGAGGCAGAATTGAAAGAGGTTCGAGGCTGGGCATGGCCCTGGTCCCCGGGATACCGGCTTTTCACTGACTTGAGGTATTGAAATCAATAGTGGATACTTTGGATCCCTGAAAAAAGTCGTAAATGTGCCCTATCCACCGCAACGATTCTTCAGCGCACAGGCACCCACGATTGCGGTTGCAGCTGTGTGCCGGAATAGTCAGGGAGAGCGACAATGTCAGCAGATACAGATGTGAGGGCAACAAAGGGACAAGTTGCCATGGTCATTGATCTCAATAAGTGTATGGGTTGTCAGAGTTGCAGCGTTGCCTGCAAGATGACCTGGACCCGGGAACAGGGTGAAGATTACCAGTGGTGGTGTACGACCAACACCTTGCCCGGCCAGGGCACACCAAAGAACTGGGAAGCAATGGGGGGCGGTTACCGGGGAGATAAGCTGGTCCTGGGGAAGGAACCCACCGCGGATGATTTTGGCGGTGGCTGGCAATACAACAAGGAAGATGTATTTTTCGGTGGTAAAGCCCAGACTGATCACCTCGAACCTGTTGATCGCACTGGCAAGCCGGCCACCTGGGGACCTAACTGGGATGAAGATCAGGGCGCTGGCGAATTTCCCAACTCCTACTTCTTTTATATGCCTCGCATGTGTAATCACTGCAGCGGACCAGCCTGTGTGGAAGCCTGTCCATCGGGCGCCATGTACAAACGATCCAGCGATGGGGTGGTGTTGCGAGATGAAGATGTATGCAAAGGCTCACGAGATTGCCTCAAGGCATGCCCCTACAAGAAAATCTACTTCAACCATGAGCGCGGCGTTGCGCAGCACTGTCATCTGTGTTTTCCCCGGCTGGAGCAGGGCGTTGCACCGGTTTGTGCCCGCAATTGCCCCGGCAGACTGATATTTACCGGGATTCTGAGTGATGCAGAAGATGCCGTGCACCGGTTGGTGCACGAATGGCAGGTCGCGCTGCCGCTGCATCCTGAATACGGCACGCAACCCAATATATTCTACATTCCTCCCCTGTCACCCTTTCAACTCAGAGAAGACAAGTCAATCGATACTGAGAATATGCGCATTCCCCTGGATTACCTGCGGGGACTGTTTGGACCGAAAGTTGAAGCAGCGCTAACAATACTGCAAAGTGAAATGAAAAAGGTACGTGAGGGGGGTCAATCAGAACTCATGGATACCCTGATCGCATACCAGTGGAAGAGCCTATTTGGACCATTCACCAACGAACCCGCGACAGTGGATGCTTTGGCAGAGGGTGAGACATGAGCAAGCAAAAAACATCACCGACTGAAGACAGATACAGAAATCGGATCAACCAGAAATGGGACAGCATCAGCTATGGCACTCACTGCGTGAATTGCGCACCGGCTGATTGTCTGTTCTATCTGTTCGTCAAAGACGGCAAGGTGGTCCGTGAGGAGACTGCCGGGATAATAGAGTCCGTTGAAGAGGGTGTCCCGGACATGAACCCGATGCTCTGCCAGCGGGGTATCGCCTGGAGTAACGAGTTATACGCCCCGGAACGCATACGTCATCCGCTGCGCCGAACCGGCGAACGTGGGGAAGGTAAGTGGGAACGAATCAGTTGGGATGAGGCGCTGGGAGAAACTGCCGACGCCCTGCTGGATGCCATTGAAGAGATTGGACCTGAATCCATTGTCATGGAACTCAGTCCGGAAATTGGCGCAAGCATCCCGGGTTCGCGATTTATGGGTGTGATCGGGGGTACCAGCCTGGATGTGGATGGCACGATCAATGACTTCATCACAGGGCTCCAGCAAACCTATGGCAAGTTTTCCTTCTCCCCGTCGATTGACGATGCCTTCCATACCGAATTCACCATGATTTTTCATGCCAATCCTGCCTACACCCTGATTCCCATGTATCACTTCATGGTGGAGTCGAGATATGCAGGGGGTGAGATCGCCCTGGTATCGCCGGATGTCAATCCCACGCATAGTCACGTTGACTACCACATTCCTATTCGCCATGGCGCGGATGCCGCTCTGGCGCTGGCCATGTGTCAGGTGATCATAGAAGAAGATCTGATCGACAGGGACTTCATCTGCGCCCAGACAGATTTGTCATTACTGGTACGGACTGATTCCGGAGAATTCCTGCGTGCCGGGCACCTGCAAGCGGATGGCCGCGATGACCGCTTCTATCACGCCCATCCTCAGGATGGTCTCACAGATGCCGATCCGGCGCATCTGTTGCTGGACTTTGAACCGCTGCTGGAAGGTGAACTCGAAGTGGCGCTTGCTGATTCCACGCAGGTAAAAGTAGAGCCTCTTTTTGCCCGCATCAAGCGGCAACTGGACAGCAACTATACGCCCGACCAGGCAGCAGAAATCTGCGATATCCATCCCAACACTGTCCGTCTGCTCGCCCGGAAAGTCGCCACCCGCAGAACTCGCTTCACCATCGGCATGAGTGCAGCCAAGTACTACCATGGTGATCTGATCACCCGTTCTCTGCTGCTGGTACTTGCATTGACGGGTAACTGGGGAAAAAAGGGCACCGGTACCGGAAGCTGGAACTCATTTATGTTCGACGGCATGCAAACGTTGATGTCAAAAGCTGAAGCGGGTGTTGAAGGCGGTCAAGCCGTGATCAATTTTTTGTCATCCATGCGCGAGGATCTTCTTGAAAAAGATCCCACCTTGACGGGTGAACTGGCCGACAGAGAGCTATTGCGAATGCTGAGCCGGGGTGGCACGGGACTGACTCCCCCCGCTTTTTTCTGGTATCACCAGGCCGGTTACAGGGAACGATGGAATAACAAAGACTGGAACGATCCTGCAATGAAGGAAAGTTTTGATTTCTATTACAATACTGCAGTCACTCAGGATACCTGGCGAACCGCTGCTGCAACTGCCGCCAACAAGCCTGCAAGGGTGCTATTTGAGCTGGGTGGCAATACGCTGCGGCGCACCAGGGGCGGCAAAAAAACAGTGTTTGAACAACTGTGGCCCCAGCTAACAAAAGTAGTATGTGCTGATTACCGCATGTCTCAAACGGCACTTCACGCTGATATCGTACTGCCGATGGCGCAGCACTATGAGAAGACGGCATTCGGAATGCCCGGGCCTTACACCATGTTTCTCTCCCTGGGTAATGGGGCAGTCTCACCCTATAAGGAGGCCCGGGATGAATGGCAAATGTTGTCGGCACTGTGCAGCAAAATCGCAGAACGAGCCGAAGCCCGTGGTCTGGAGAGCTTCCAACATCCAAGAGGAGAGCGCGCCTATGATGACCTCTGGGATCTGATGACACTTGACGGCACGCTGGTAGACGGGGAAAGCGTTGCCACAGAAGCTCTGGCGGATGCCGTCAGCTCGGGCAACATGCCAGGCAATACCACGCTTGATACGTTTCGCCAGCAAGGCTATGTGCGCTATAACAGCTGGGCGGAATCAGCCATGGCAAAAGCCAATGCATCACCTTTCCCGGTAAATGAAACCCATGCACCGCTGCGCAATCATGTCGAGTTGGGGCATCCCTACCCCACCCTTACCCGACGAGCGCAGTTTCTGCTGGATCACCCCTGGTACCAGGAGGCCGGAGAGGATATTCCCTGCCACAAGGAACCGCCAGCGATGGGAGGAGACTATCCTTTCAAACTTTCTGGCGGACATGGCCGTTGGAGTAATCACGCCATGAATATGACCAATTCAGTGTTGCTTGAAACCCACCGCGGCAAACCGTTTGTGCTGATCAATGACAAGGTCGCGCAGAGCAAAGGAATTGCTGACGATGCCCTGGTGCGTATCTGGAATGATGTTGGCGAATTTACTGCGCCGGTACGAACGAGTCCCGCGCAACGACCGGACGGTCTGACAATCTACAATGGCTTCGAAGGTTTCATGTTCCCGGGCGGCAAGGGATCAAATGAGGTTGAACCCGGCATGATCAAGTGGCTGCACCTGGTCGGCGACTATGGCCATCTTCAATACTCCCCTACCGAGTGGCAACCCGTACCCTTTGATCGCTGCGTCAACGTGGCCTGTGAGGTAGTCCCGTAGGCTAGTCGAAGGCGTAATCAACCACCGAACCGGAAAACGCACGATGCAGGACCTGACCCCAACCCTTTGCTGGTTTCTACAGGCATTTTGACCAATTTTGAAGACGACCGCGAAGACACCTATGAATGGCTGGAGGGGAATGGTGCGGATACGGGCACAGGCTTCAACATCTGGCGCAAACTCGGGCAAAATGAATACTGGGAAACCGAGCCGGTCAGTGTGTATTGCGAATATGCAGACACTGAACCGGGGGATGAATTAATCGAACATATCGCGGAATAGCTCGCCGAAGGCCTCGGCTGCAAAGTGTCGCTGGGAACCATCAAGAACGTCTATGGCGACCAGTATGACTATCAGGAGGTTGATTCGATAGCTCCGTAAGCCAGGGGAGCAAAGGACCTGCCAGTAAAACACGTCTCCGCGGAAACGTTTGAGGACCGGGATTCAGTGGATTCGTATGCGCAGTTGCGGGCGGATGCCCTGGTGCTGATCGCAGAGCAGGTACTGCAATCCCCCTCGTTTGCCGCGGTGAATGGGGCGGATACGTACCAGGTGGTGGTGCATATTGATGCCAATTCCGTGGATCCTGGTGATCCGCTGTCGCTGTCCGGTGCCGATGCCCATTGTTATCTTGAAGATGGCCCCTTTCTGGCCCCGGAAACGGTGCGCCGGCTGGCTTGCGATGCCGGGCTGGTCACGGTGCTGGAAGATACCGATGGCAATGTGCTGAATATTGGCCGCAAGAGTCGCAGTGTGCCTTCCCCGGTGCGCAGGGCACTGACTCTCAGGGATCAGGGTTGTCGATTTCCGGGATGTACGGAATCGAGGTATGTAGATGCACACCATATCGAGCACTGGTGTGCTGGCGGGGAGACCAGTCTCGATAATCTGGTGCTCTTGTGCCGTCATCATCATCGTCTGTTGCACGAGGGCGGTTACCGGCTGTATGTGGACGATATCCAGCAGTTGGTGTTTGTGAATTTGCTGGATCATCGGATTGAGTCAGCCATGTATCCGCAGTTTGCAGATGCAGGAAGCAACCATAGCCTGCCGTTGACGGTTGAATTGGAGCATGAACAATTGGGCTTGGATATTGACTGTACAACCGGTTTATCTCGCTGGGGCGGTGAATCACTGGATTACGATGTTGCGCTGGAGGCATTGTGGAATCGGCG
>CAZNFE010000191.1:0-6255 GCA_964571945.1 uncultured Pseudomonadales bacterium | reverse complement strand
ATTTTCAAGCAGTGGTGTGCACGATCCGGGACGGATCCATTCTTTACTCAATACCTGGATTCAGGATCTTGTACTGCAGGATGCCCCGAAATCATTTATCGAGGCACTGGGTTTTCTGCTCGATGATGATATTGCCCATCAGGCACTGGTAGTGCTCGAATCAGCGGATACAAATTCAACAGGTTAATCCAGCAGCGACCAGATTGCCCCGCCTAGACCTCCCAGTACGAGTAGATATGCCGGAATTACCGATAGCAGCATGCCGTTCCCTCTGGTGGCAGGATCCCTGTTGTAGGAAGTTGCATAGACAATTCTTCCGATCAGATAAACCACCCCAATACCTGCCCCCCATAATGCGTCTACAAAGTGCCCGAAAGCCCAGAGCCCGGGAATAAATACGATGAGCTGTTCAAGCGTATTATGGTGAATACGGTACTGCCTTTCGAATAGTTCATTCCCTGTGGTCGCAGGTGCCTTCACATCATACTTACCTCGGGCCATCCCTACAAAAGCCCCGAATACGACGAATTCCAGCACCGCCAGCAATGTCACTATTGTTAAATAAGCCACGAAATTCCCCATTGTTATTTGCCATTGGATCAGTCTACCATTTATTTCCCAGATCCTGCACAACCCTCATTATGAGTAAAGGCAGGGCCGAATGTCTGTATAGATAGATTGTTACACAACAGGTACACACTTATGCAAGACCATCTCATCCGAAACGCACGTCCCGAAGACACAGACGTATTGACGGACTTCAACATCAAAATGGCGTATGAGACCGAGCAAAAAAAACTGGCTTCAGAAGTCATACAAGCAGGCATTATGAAGTTATTCAGTGAAACCGATCTGGGATTCTATACGGTCGCAGAAGTACAGGGTGAACTGGTAGGTGCACTCATGATTACAACTGAATGGAGCGACTGGCGAAATGGTCTTTTTTGGTGGATCCAAAGTGTCTACATTCAGCCGCAATATCGCCGTCAGGGGATCTTCAGATCCCTGTACCAGCACATCAGAGACAAGGCGAGACAAGAAAAAGGAGTCTGCGGACTCCGGCTTTATGTCGAAAAGGAAAATACATCAGCACAGCAAACCTATCTCAATGCGGGTATGCAAGAGACTGATTATCGATTGTATGAAGAGGAATTCTGAGCAAGCTGATCGGCTGGAATGCCGGGAATTATCCGATCGGACTACATGGTGTGGGTACTGTTAGAAGAATTCAGCGATCCACCCAGGTAGTTCTCTATCTTGTCTTTCGCCTGATTATCAGGCTCAGTAAACTGGATACCGACACCAGGCGTGTGTGGGCTCTTCACGCCCTTCTTTGCCACCCACACCACCTTTCCGGCAATGGGAATTTTTTCAGCTTCATCCATCAGGTTAAGCAGCATAAAAACTTCATCACCGATCTCATAATCGGTTTTGTTGGGTACAAATATGCCGCCATTCTTAACAAACGGAATATATGCGTTATACAGCACGACCTTGTCCTTGATAGTCAAGGCCAACATCGTCTTTTTTGCACCACCGCGTGCTAACCTACCCATCCATGCACCTTTGATAAGTCACTTGAGCCAGCCTCCGCACTTTACTTTCTACGATCCACATTGTCCATGCTGTTTGTCAGAACTTATTGTTCAAACCGCCTGCATTCCGGTCAGATTTGAAAATTCAACCAGCACATATTCGACAACCAGCGTTTTATTGGGATTGGAAGCACTCAACAGCGCCTTCCACTGATCCGACACCAGGTCATAATACCGATATATCTCACCTGGCCCCCTTGTTTCATAAATTTGATTAAATATTGAATATAACTCATTGTTTTTATTTGTGTTACCAGGCTTTAACTGTACTTTTTTTATCATATCAATGAGCCAGGAACACAGCATCTCAAGGACCTGTTCAGGGTCTATCCCGGATAACTGCCGGACTCCTTCATGGGCGAGCATTTCCCGACCACCCAGTTTCTGAAGAATCTGAAGCAGCAGGTTATGTTGCCCTAATCTACCCTCAGCGTGCATCTCCAGTGCTTTAAGAGGTCGTCCACCGGACATATCCAACAGCAATGGTACGTCCCCGGCATCCGGGATTCTGGCCATCAGGTATGATTCAGCCTGTTCCCTGTCCGGGTTGTGAATCAGCAGGCGCTGACATCTGCTCCTGATCGTCGCCAACAAGCGTCCCGGACAATCGCTGACCAATAACATAACTGTGTCTGGTACAGGTTCTTCGAGACATTTCAGCAGTGCATTTGCCGCGGCGCCATTCATCGCTTCCGCTGGTTTAATGATGACCACTTTGTAACCACCCTGTTGTGCGGTCTGATTCGCCCAGCTAACTAATTCACGGATTGTGCTGACCACGATAAAACGGGATTCAACAGGTTCAACAATTCTCAGATCCGGATGGCTGCCAGCGTGGACCAGCTGGCATCCCTTGCAGGTCGTACATACTTTCCCATGATCCGGCTGCCTGCATAGCAGGTAGTTCGCAATTGATCTGGCTAAAGCGGTTTTACCTTGAAATTTTTCCCCGCCAAGCAACATCGCATGCGGTAATCGATTGTTTTCAGCCTGTTCCACAATCAATTGATATTGCCGTTCTAACCAGGGTACTACTTTCACGGAATAATCTGTTGCTTCTTGCATAGTGACAATTCAATGCTGGAAAGTGAAAATCGTGCGTCCCTTTGGGGGGTCTCCCTCCAGCTATGCTGGAGGATCGTTATCGAGAACGTATGCCGATAGTACGCGATGCAGTTCCTGTTGTACCTCTTCCAGAGCAGCGCTGGTATCAATGATGCAATAACGCTCAGGATGCAATTCGGCGCGCTCATGAAATACTGCTCGCACTCGCTCAAAGAACGCAATATCTTCCTGCTCGAATCGATCTTTGACACTACGGTTTTGGGCACGCTCCAGGCCTTGCTGGGGAGGCAGATCCAGAACAATAGTGAAGTCAGGTTTAAATCCTTCCAGCGCCAGCGCCTCCAGTCCCGCGATTATCTCGGCAGGTATTCCCCTACCGCCACCCTGGTATGCATAACTGGAATCAGTAAATCGATCACACAGTACCCATTCACCTCGCTGTAATGCTGGCTTTATTACACCTGCGATATGTTGCGTCCTGGCAGCAAACAGGAGCAGTAACTCGGTCATCTGGTTAATTTTTTCATCGCTCTTGTTGAGCAAAAGGCGTCGGATTTCCTCTGCCAGCGGCGTTCCTCCTGGTTCCCGCGTACAATAGAGAGGGATGTCGTTATCATTGAAGAAATTTTCGATAAATTTCAAATTGGTGGTCTTGCCAACGCCTTCAACTCCTTCAATGCTGATAAATCGGGCTTTGCTACTCAACGAACTCTCTCCCCCGGGGTGGCTGTTCAAGCTATGTGTTCAAAAAACCAATGGCTATGATACGGTTCTTCAGAGCGCACCGCAAAATATCTTCTGGTGATTTGTACTCAGGGCTTGTGATCAAGTTGATATTGTTTCACGGCTCGATTGTGTTCTTCCAGTGTATCCGAAAACTGCGAACTGCCATCCTTGCGAGATACAAAATAGAGACTGGTAATATCTGCTGGATGCAGAGCAGCATGAATGGCTTGCTGGCCGGGACTGCAAATTGGCGTAGGTGGCAATCCAAGCGAGGTATAGGTGTTGTAGGGCGTGCGATTCTGCAAATCACTTCTGTGCAGATCGCCATCGAAAGCAGCTCCCAATCCATAGATGACGGTAGGATCCGATTGCAGTCTGATTTTCTTTTGCCAACGGCTGAGGAATACCGCCGCAATCTTGTCACGATCTGCAGGTAAACCGGTTTCCTTCTCAATCAGGGATGCAATCACCAGAGCTTCGTAGGAGTCCTGGTAGGGTAAATTGCTTGCACGGTTCAACCATTCCCGCTGCAACAGGGTTTGCATTCGCCTGAAGCTGTCCTCCAGCAACGATAAGTCAGTACTGCCTCTGATGTAGTGATAGGTGTCCGGGAAAAACCAGCCTTCGACATGCGGCTGTGCAACGTTCAATCGCCTGCCAATTTCGGCGTCAGACCATTCGGCTGTAATGTGACGCAGCCCATCGGCAAGTGCCAGTTCCTTCCGGATTCGATGCAGCGTCCAGCCTTCGATAATCGTAAATTGGCGTTGGTTCACTCTGCCTTCCCGCATCACTCGCAATAGATCTCTCTGATTCATGTCAGCTCGCAATAGATACTCACCAGCCTTAATCTGCCCGGAAGAAGCGGACAAACGCGCAAAAATCTGCAGATAAACAGGTGACTCAATCAAACCAAGACGATGCAAATCACGCACCATTTCGCTTACACCGGTGCCAGCGGCCAGTTCATACGTCATGCCGGTATCCGGTATATGCAGGGTTTCATCGAGCTTCACAAGCAGGTAAGCCCACGCGGTACCTGCCAGTATGAGTAGCAGCACGAGACTGAGAACAGCATGGAGATGCAATCGTCCTGTGTTCTTTACCATGTACATTGATTAACTCATCTCAAGATGCAAACGATCTGCGAGCATCTGTTGTAATGCATGGGTGATTTTTCCAACAGGCCACTTCTGAAGTGTATTGTTCGCCAATTCCAGCGATCGTACGGGCCAGATGCCAAAAAGGCTGTTGCATACGAATGCTTCCTGGAATCCGGTCAAATCCTCTAGTGCGATCTCACCCTCGCTGACCTGTAAACCCGGTTCAAAAATACCACGTAACAGATACTCGCGCAGCACTCCTTTTATGCCGCAATCTTCCAGACCGGGTGTGAGTATTCGATCCTTGTTGACGAAAAACACGTTGCTGCGGGTACCCTCGATCACTCGCCCGACCGTATCCATCATCAAACCTTCCTGATATACGGGTTCTGACCATTCACGCGTGGCCAGAATCTGTTCGAGTCTGTTTAAGTGTTTTATTCCGGCCAGTGGAGGATTGTTGGCCAGGCGTGTTTCACACAGCTTGACATCTATGCCTGTCAGGTAATTTTCCCGTGCATACACAGGCAGGCTTGAGATACTCACGATGCTGTCAATACCTGCGTTTTCAGCAGGACGATAGCCTCTGCCGGCTCCAGCCCGCAATAGAATTATTTTAAGGACTGCAATGGGTTGAGCATACTGCTCTGCCAGCCACCTGCACTGCTCAAGAACATCCCGTTCCATTCCTTCCGGTAGATTCAGCGCCAGGGCCTGGCAACCCATGCGCATTCGACGCCAATGCTGGTTCCACAGAATCGGTTCACTTTCTTGAAAGCGGATTGTTTCAAAGAGACCATCGCCGTACGCGATACCCCGATTGGTGACTTCAATAGAATTCGTCGGTTGCCCGTTGACGAGATGCTTTATCTGAGACATCCATTGAATTTCCCGGCTGACTGGCTAGACATAATGTCTAGAGCTTCTTGAAAAGCAGGGTACCATTGGTACCACCGAATCCGAAGGAATTGGATAACGCCAGATCTATCTTCATGGGTCTTGCCTCATGGGGAACATAATCCAGGTCACAGTTTTCATCCGGATGATCAAGATTAATGGTTGGCGGTGCTACCTGATCACGAATGGCGAGTGCACAGATAATGGCTTCAGCCGAGCCGGAAGCACCCAATAAATGCCCTATCATCGATTTCGTGGAACTGATTGCGACTGACTTCGCGGCATCACCCAGTACCGTTTTAATGGCAATAGTCTCTGCGACATCACCGAGCGGCGTTGAAGTCCCATGGGCATTGATGTAATCGATACTGTCCTCGGACACTCCTGCATCAGATAAAGCGTGCTGCATGGAAGCAACCGCACCAGCTCCATCGGCTGGCGGTGTTGTCATATGGCTGGCATCTGCACTCATACCAAATCCAGCTACTTCGCAGTATATTCGAGCGCCCCTGGCCCTGGCATGCTCAAATTCCTCCAGCACCAGGACGCCGGCACCATCGCTGAGAACAAACCCATCTCGATCACGATCCCAGGGCCTGCTGGCTGTCTCTGGATCATCATTACGGGCAGAGAGTGCCTTCATGGCAGCAAATCCAGCCATGGTTGTTGGTGCCGTTGATTTTTCCGCGCCGCCGGCCAACATGACATCTGCATCCCCGTGGGCAATCATCCTTGTGGCAAATCCCAGATTGTGGGTACCGGTTGTGCACGCTGTAGTAATTGCTATATTCGGCCCTTGCAGTCCATGCTTGATAGACAGTTGTCCAGCTACCATGTTGATGATGCAGGAAGGTACAAAAAAGGGTGTA
>CAZNFE010000190.1:0-6288 GCA_964571945.1 uncultured Pseudomonadales bacterium | reverse complement strand
TGATGATAAGACTTATATTGAAAATATCTGGGCATTCCGAAAAGGGTCAGAAAACTTCCCACTCCCTGCTTCTTCGGTTCCAGTCCCCCCCTGTCTCCCAGGTGATCCAGAAATCCAAGCCGCAACAATTCATCCGCATCCATTTCCTCGGCTGCCACGAGTATGCGACTGGCGGCATTTGCACCCAAACGGTCAACAAACCGTTTGATGCCCGACAGGGGATAACACAAGCCAATCCCGGCAGCAGGAACCCGCATGCGCGCAGCACGCAAACCGATTCGAAAATCGCAACTGAGCGCCAACTCGACACCGCCACCGTACACATCCCCATTAATGGCACATATCGTTGGTATCCTCAGTGATGCCAGATGATTGGTGGTTTTTTGAAACAGGTCGGGATCGATCTGCCCTGCCTGCAGCTGATCCAACGCGGCACCTGCACAGAATGTTTTATCTCCATGACTCGTCAGCACCAGCACCCGTAACTGATTGTCCGCATCCACATCACGAAAGTAGTCCTGCAGCGCTATTAACTCCTCCTGGCCTAGCGCATTATGTTTCGACGGGTTATTCAGCACGATGCGTGCTACATAGCCTTCTTTTACACAAACAACCGTATCTACCATATTCTTTTACAACCTCTGATTATCTCTATTTGTTACCCGGTCACACTTTAGATACCGGTGACTTCAGCGATCGCTATGCCGCTTTCTCCGGCTACTGCATAGAGCAGGTACACATGGTCTTCAAGCTCGAATATAGCCGGATCCCGCAGCTGATTGACATGACCATAAGCCACGCTTCTAACTGAAGGTTCAAGGGGTGCATCTGCTCCTTCCCAGTCAAATTCAGGACGCAACACCTCTACCGGTTCGCCGTCCTGCCAGTTAGACCAGTCACCGGATATATCGATAGTTGATAGAAGAATGCGCTCGGGCGCATCACCCACCTGTGTCCAGAACACATACAGGAGATTATCACGTTTCAACAAGGCTGCGTGGCGCATATTCCGATTGAATAATTGTGGTCCTTCTTCAAATCCGGTCAACCCGTCTTTTGAGCGATAAAAAATCCCCGGCATAGCCATGGCGTAGGTTCGGCCCTGATGAGAAAATACCCGCATGTAAGTGCGCCCGATTACCCCTGGGAGCGCTGTAAAATGAATACCATCGCTGGAAGTTGCGGCGCGGCTCAGCTGCACAGCGACATCTTCGAGACCGTGAAAATACATGATAATGGTCTTGTTGGCCGAATCTACATGTACATCAGGAGAGGCGATATGCGGTGTGGTGAATTCATGCACAAGGTCGTGCTGTAAATTCGCCATCCCACCCAGCATTTCAGCAGCTTTTAATTTCAGCTTACCAATCAGTTCTTCAGGCGCATGCGGCGGCTCGGTTGGAAAGTGTGATTCGGACAGTTGCAGACTACCCGGTTCATAAATATGCCAGGGACCCAGCAGTTGATCGGCATAGGCGAGCCGAATGTACGAACCCTTGTGATCCGCAAAATAGAGATAGTATTGCCCGAGAGGATTCGCAATCCAGTCCGGCACGCGAATCAGCGATGGCCCCTGAATATTAGAACCGATACTCGAATGCAGAAGGGGTGTAATGATTGGCCGATCCAGCAATCTGTTCAGCTGCACTTTCTTTACTCCTTTAATTGCAGCACCTGGATTTTCCGGCGTACAGCCGAATATTACCAGCGCCAACAGGCAGCACACCATACCATTGCCTGACAAGAGTCTATTGGGCATTTGTGTTGTTTCGTTGTAACGCACGGGAATCACGACGCAGCAATTCCATCAGACGCTTTGCTGACACTCTGCGCGTACACTTTATACACCTGCCGCAATTGTAGGAACGATCAGGATTTTCCCAACAGACCCGCAGAGCTTCCAGGATGGTGTGATCGGTCTGTAAGCTTTCCATCTTGTCCGATAATTCAACAGTGGCACTCTGATAATCGAATTGAATTCTACCGCCTGGCAGATATGTATCAAATAACGGGGCAAATTCCGTTTCCGGCAAACTTGCCGCTATTTTTGCCTGGATAGACGAAGCCTCTGCACTTGATGTCGTGCCTGGTATAACCAATTTGCCAAGTTGTCCACACAAGACCGTATCAATGACAGCAATTACCAGTGCCAGGTCGATTTCAGGATCATTGCCAAACGCTTTCAGAAAATGTTTCAAATTGGTTTGCACATGGACTAACGGCTTATCCAGATCTCTGGTTCTGTGTTTCGCTGATTTAATCGCAGTCCCCTTGTTCTGAGGTACTTCGGTATCGTCTATAAAATCAGAGATATACACAATGGCCTGAATTTCCGCATTATTTTCGTGGTACGTATAAAAGGCATCTACACCACCGTCGAAGAGTACACCCGTGGCAGACTGTTCTTCGAGCACCGGATTCAGTTCCTGTTCAGCGGCTTTATGTACCTTGTCTGCACGTACTTCTATCAGATCCAGATTCGGATCGAACTGTTTCAGGTGCTGCTGTATTTCAAACAGCGTATCGAGCAGTTCTTCCGATACCGGTTGGGATATTTGCACATCAGAACCACGACGCATGGCAGGTTGAACGGCAGCCAGCAGCAATGCATCACCGGGAACCGGGCAGGCAACGCCATTCCAGCGAAACCAGAGCCTGCTCTCAAGATCATCCACTCTCACCCGGGCTGACATTTCTTCGAGGCCTTGATAGCGATCAGTCCGCAGTTCGTCAATTACCAGCATCTATTCTAATTCTCCGCCTGAGCATACATCTGTCGTGATCCCTGAAACTATCGATCCACCTACAACATACCTCTATGTTAGTATTCCATCAACTCGCCATTAACACCTTAATCTGGTGAGTTTGGTATTCTTTCTCACGGAGGTACCATACGTGAAGAGGATTTTAGCTACTATCGCGGTTGCCATCGTCACACTGCTTTCCATCGGGCACACCGGCGCAACGGACACTAGTGCCCCGTCGATGGATGACTACGTCGTCTGTGCGGTCTACTACCGTATGATCGTTGGTTCCATGTCTCCGGGTTACGGTTCCGGCCACACTGAGCTGATCGATATCCCGAAACAAAATATGGCCGACATGATGGAATTGGCCCGCACCGCTGCCAACACAGAATATGGTGAGGAACTGGGTGAAGAGCTTTTTCAGGATCAGTGGCGAGCAGAATTCCAGGATATGACCGATCAGATCAATCGCAACTATGACAATATTATTCGTCTCAAGGTTCGTTATGATAAACGATGCCATGATCTGGGCGGGAAGTCCGATGTGATTGGCTCGCCATAACCGGGTGCAGGCGTCGGAGGACCAGCAGTTAAATCGACATCATAACCGGCGTCACTGATATATGAACCATCAATCGTTTATTATCTGCAACGGTGGCAATCCCAGGCCTGCACGATGCGCATTGTGATAATGATGCAGTGCCGGTTCATTGCGACCGAACAGGTAGTGCGTCTGGGCACCTGACAAAGCCCCCACCTGGGTCGATGCAGCAGTCATATAGTCTTCATCGACAACGATACGATTAAACCCCTCGAACCGACTTTCCACCGGCTGCTCATCACCTGCCTGTTGCTCTCGCTGTGCCTTGACCATCGGATTCAGATAGAAACTGTGCCAGGTCCGGGACTTTGATGGATCCTCCGGATCCGGATACATGCGTAACAAATCCACACCCATCGGATCCACCAGAAGTATGACGTTAGGATACAGAAAATAAACGTTCAGCGTGATGTACCGGTACGGCCACTCCTCAATCGGCATATTGTGCTCAGCTACGTAGGAAAATCCTGGCTTGTTGGCAAACACCATGCGGTAGTTGAGACCAAACGTATCGCTGGTTTGCAGGTTGCCATGAATCTCCGGGGCCAATGTGTCCCGGTGCAGAACATCAAAGTGATAGTTTTCACCGAAGGTATCGATGGCCAGTTTCCAGTTGACATCGGCATCAATGACCTGTGCTTCCTGATAGTCATGTGCAGCAAGTTGCCAACTGGCCATTTCCGGCGCCAGACCGCCCAACAACTCATCCACATCGAAATCACCACCGGGTGATGGCCTGACCCACAGCATGCCGTTTTTTTCCTGCGCGGGTAACGCGACCAGACCGTGACTCTGCTTGTCGATACAACCAAAATTCTGCTCTTTGTTGATTGCCACCAATTCCCCGGAATTACTGTAGGTCCAGGCGTGGAAGGGACAACTGAAGCGGGTTTTCACTCCCCGGCCATCAGCGATCACCTGAACCCCGCGATGCCGGCAAACGTTGAGAAAAGCCCGGAATTCACCTGCGGCGTCTCTGGTCAGTAGAATGGGTACGCCGGTTTCACTGGTGGCAACGTAGCTAGCGGGTTCAGGCAGGTCAGTGGACATCCCCAGCAGCAGCGGAGTTTCATGAAAAAACACTTGCCGCTCTTTTTCCAGCAATTCTCTTGACGTGAAGTCCGATACAGGTGCCAGCGCAATTCCATCTGCCTGGGCACTGACATTGTAATCCAGTCCTTGCTTCAGGGTTTCCAGTATGCGGATTTGTTCTTCTTGATGCATAGTGATTTCTCTTATTATTTAGATACATTAATGGGATCCATTGACAGGATACATTAAAAGGATAGTCAAGCCGATACTCGAAAGTACCACCTTCAGCGTTTGACAAAAATAAAATCCCCACCTTCATCACCGGCTTCGCGAATCTCTCCAAATTGGGGGACCTGTTCCAGCGGGCTATTGTTTATCACCGCGGTCCGAAACCTTGTGAACAATTGTTCCGATGAAAGGTATTTGTCCTCATTTTCCGCCAGTCGCTTCAGGAGAAATTTAATGAATACGCTTCGGTCAGGAACCTCGGTAAGCGTTCCACTGGTGATTGCCTTGCGACTGTCCAGTTCATAGAGTTTTTTTATCGCAATTGAGGCATCTGCAAATGCGGAGCGGGTACGAAAAATCCCCCCGCTGAAACAGGCATCACTAACGAGCAAGGTGTGTTTACTCGGTATGCCTCGTATGTAATCACGGCTAGTGCCATTGGCAATCCATGCATCTCTGGTGAGGCGCCTGGCATCACTGGGTAGCCAGTATCCCTGCTGGAATTGTTCATCCCAGAAGCCATGGCCCGCATAAAAAATAAGAAAATTATCATGCCCGGTAACCTGGCGGCTCAATCGATCCAGCGTACCGATTATCTCCGCCCGGGTCGGATCACGCAGCACAATGATGTTACCGGCATCAAACGTGTATTGCTGGCGCAACAGGTTCGCGATCGCCTCGGCGTCATTTATGGGGCGGGACAAATCATTCAGGGATTCATCCTGGTAATTTTCCACGCCTACCAGCAGGGCAAAATAGCTGCCCTCGATGATCGGCACCGGTTCCTCTTCATCCACATCATCCGGATCGACTGTCTCCGCTAACGGCGCTACCGTTCTAGTCACAGTGAATGAGGTTGCGGTACTATTCTGTTCAGTGTCAGTGGCCGTCACCCTGATCTCATTATCTCCCGGCGCAAGCAAAATGCTCGCTGAGAAGGCACCATCCGTACCCAGGTGCGCCTCCGTACCATTGACATCAACCACAGCAACGCCAGTATCATCTGCCGCCGTACCTTTGACCTGATAATGGGCCGAACTGGCAGTTCGTGAACCGCTATCGATCAGGATCGACGGCGGCCTGGAGTTGCTGTCAGGATGCTGCCTGTCTAATGACACGTCCGACTTGGTGCCGGGTGACTGGGTCATTTTCCGGCGTAACGCCTTATTCAGTTTGTTTTCCAGTTTCTTTGCCTGGGGATAGAACCTGTCGGTGGTCTTTGCCACACGTAGATATCGCTCAAGAACCAAGCGCGCCTGCCCGGGTTTTCCGGTTCTGGCCCAGGCATTGGCTTCCATCAATAGTAATTCCTTAGGCTCGGCCGTGTTGGTTTTTTCAATTCGCTTCAGAATTCTTAATACTTCGCCAAACTTGCCAGCCGCTTGCAATTTACGCAGGCGCCTCAGCAAATTCCTGGCCTGTTTGTCACTGGCTTGCTGCTTCACCTCAGCAGAGACTCGAGGCGATGTTGCTGCCTCTGTCGAGTACGCGGTCCCGATGAGACATACCAGCAGAACCAGGCCGGTCAGTTGCATAAATCCGGTTTTCCAGCTACGGGAATTCGGTCTGATATGATTGACTCTTTTGTTCATGATCGCTGTCCATCAACCGGTCTGTTCGCAGGGTTTCAATCAAACAGATTAGCGAGATTTTTCTTCATCGTATCCGCGATGTAGAGTG
>CAZNFE010000189.1:0-6290 GCA_964571945.1 uncultured Pseudomonadales bacterium | reverse complement strand
GCATGCTGTGTTTTGCGATATGAGTATGTCTGAAAAGCCTGCTGGTGCGGTGCGATGATGCAGGTGAAAAACTCACGGCTGGAGCGGATTCGGGATGTAAATTACTCCGGTCCGGGAGCAGCACCACCGAACCTGATGCCACCGCATCGAAACTGCAATCAGGTATCAGGAATAGATCATCCGGATCAGCGATTCGGCAACACAGGCCGGTTTCGCTTCACCCTCCACTTCAATGGTTACCTGTCTCTTTAATTGAATTGTGTTCGGATCTTTCAATTCCGCTGAAATCAGTACCTGTCTGGCACGAATTTTGGAACCCACTTTCACTGGCGACGGGAATCGAACCTTATCCAGCCCGTAGTTAACCCCCATAACTACTCCCTGCAGAGCCTCAGGCTTACGCGGAGGAATTTTTGCCCCCAGTGGTACAATCAGCGACAGCGTCAGGAAGCCATGTGCAATGGTGACCTTGTAGGGTGATAATTTGGCTGCCTGTTCCGGGTCCACATGGATAAACTGATGATCGTCAGTGGCATCAGCGAAGATATTGATGCGATCCTGATTCACTTCCATCCATTCGCTTACCCCCTCTTCCTCGCCTTCGTAACTCTTGAAAATCTCGATCGCTGTTGCCGCATTGCCTGCCATAAAATTCTCCATTTGCATTGAAAAAGCATTAAAATTAGCTATCGTCCAAGAATAACATATTTCGATGAAACTCTTATCGCCAACCAGAGAAACAGCAGTCAAATTTGATTTGTTGGGCCAGCTAAAATAGGATGCGCACCTGAAATTTAGCCACTGGCAAAGACTTTTTAACCCTAATTACAGAGAGTAACCGCATGAATGAATCCGTTTTTATAGCAGCCGGTGCTCGTACGCCCATGGGAGGTCTGCAAGGTTGTTTTGCAGATGTTACCGCTACCGAGTTAGGTGCAGTCGCAGTTCGCGATGCCATCAAGAAGGCCAATCTCCAGGGTGAGGATATTCAGGAGATTATCATGGGTTGTGTGTTGCCCGCAGGGTTGCGGCAAGGTCCAGCGCGACAGGCAGCCATGGATGCCGGTATACCGGTCGAAGCTGGTGCTACCACCATCAATAAGCTCTGCGGTTCCGGCATGAAAGCAACCATGCTGGCACATGATTTAATCAACGCAGGCACCAATCAGATCATGGTGGCCGGTGGTATGGAGAGTATGACCAATGCTCCTTACCTGCTAAACAAGGCAAGGAGCGGACTGCGCATGGGTCACAAGGAAATCCAGGACTCCATGTTCACCGATGGCCTTGAGGATGCCAAAACAGGTAACCTGATGGGTAAGTTTGCCCAGGATGTCGCCGATCAATACCAGCTCACGCGAGAAGGTATGGATGATTTCGCTATTCTGTCATTACAGCGAGCACAAGCTGCGATTGCAGACGGCAGCCTTGCCCCAGAGATCGCCAACGTCGTCGTGAAGTCACGCAAAGGTGAAGTGACCGTTTCGGATGATGAACAGCCACTAAAAGCTAACCTGGATAAAATTCCGCTCCTGAAACCTGCTTTCAAAGTTGACGGTACGGTGACCGCCGCCAATTCGAGTTCCATCTCTGATGGGGCTTCGGCATTGGTGTTGATGAGCGCAGCAGCGGTCAACGAGCGTGGACTGACCCCTGCGGCTCGAATTGTTGCGCATGCTACTAACTCCTTGCACCCATCCGAATTTACCATCGCACCGATTGGCGCAATCGAAAAGCTACTGCAAAAAACCGGCTGGCAAAAAAACGAAGTCGATCTTTTTGAGATAAATGAAGCCTTTGCGATGGTCACCATGCTGGCGATCAGGGAACTGGATCTTGATCCTGACAAGGTAAATATTCGAGGTGGTGCCTGTGCACAGGGTCACCCGATCGGCTCCACCGGATCGCGGATCATCGTCACATTGATACATGCACTGCAAAGCCAGGGGAAGAAGAAAGGGATCGCTTCCCTGTGTATCGGCGGTGGTGAAGCTACCGCAATAGCGGTGGAGTTGGTCTGACGTCGACTACCTCTTATTCGCATAACTCTGGCTGAACCAGCATGAGATCACTGCTGGCTTTTTGCCGGCACTAGAACGTAGAATGTTTCACTCATGCTGTGTAAAGAATAAAAAGGAGTAATTTGATTGTCTCGACTACCTCTGATAGTTGGGTTTGGTGGGGTGAGTCCTGCAGGGCGCAGTTCCTCTCATCATGGTTACCGACGCCTCATCATCGATAGCTTAAGCGGCGAAAAAGCAGATCATACCTATCATGCTCTGGCTGCTCTGATGGGTATTCCTCAGGATTCCCTAACGGATGAGAAGCGTCAGTACATTAAAGATCACTCTTTGATTCGAAAAATGGAAACCAATCTGTTTGATGCCAGTGCAATTTATATGCAGCATCCGGCAATACTGGCATCTAAAGACAATGGGCCTGTTTCTTTCAGCCTGGCTCGAAAGCAGCTACCCAGAGTAGTTCCTGCAACCTGGCGACTGCAGAACCTTGATCGGGACACTTCTGGTAATGGCAGGGTACTTATCGATACCTCAGAACCATTGCAGGCACTACTACCGGACTATCGAAATTCCAGGGTGCATGCGGGTGGCCAGTTACCGACAGGCTTCAATCCCGAGACCTTGTATCAATCCCGTCATCATCCAAGGGGTTTGCAGCTAAGTGTCTATGGTGCCTCCGATGCCGTACAGTCCCTGGGTATCGACTGGGAGACCGTAAGGCAGCATGTGCCAGCCGATCAGATTTCCGTGTATGCAAGCAGTGCGATGGGACAACTTGATACAAATGGGTCCGGCGGCATGTTGCAGTCTGAATTGATCGGCAAACGAATTACGTCCAAGAATTGTCCGCTTGGGTTATCCGAGATGCCAGCCGATTTTGTCAACGCATACATTCTCGGAAACGTCGGCACTACCGCTGCAAATATTGGCGCCTGCGCCACCCTGTTGTACAACCTGCGACAGGGAATAAACGATATTAAATCCGGCAAATACCGGGTTTCAGTGGTTGGCGCAAGCGAAGCACCGCTGACTCCCGAGGTTATGGAAGGCTATCGCACCATGGGTGCATTGGCAGACGATAAGACTCTGCTGGGTCTGGATGGCATTCAGGACGGTGAACCGGAATATCGCAGAGCCTGCCGACCGTTTTCAGAAAACTGTGGTTTTACTTTGGCGGAGGGATCCCAGTTTTTTGTTCTTTTTGACGACGATCTGGCTTTGGAATTGGGTGCTACGATCTACGGGTCCGTCGCAGATGTTTTCGTAAATGCCGACGGATTCAAGAAGTCAATTCCCGGTCCAGGCATTGGTAACTATGTAACCGTGGGAAAAGCCCTCGGTGTGGTGAGATCGATCATTGGTGACAAGGCGCTTGCAAACAGAACATTTATCCATGCCCATGGCACTGGAACCCCGCAAAACAGAGTGACCGAATCACACATCCTCAATAGCATGGCGATCACGTTCGGCATGAAAAAATGGCCGGTAGCCGCCATAAAAAGCTACGTCGGACATACCCTGGCACCGGCTTCCGGTGATCAACTGGCTGCAACTCTGGGCGTGTGGGAGGATGGAATTATTCCCGGCATAAAGTCCATCGATTTTATCGCTGATGATGTGTACAACTCCCATACCAATTATCTTCTGCATGATTTAGACGTTGGCGCAGATTCGATGGATGCCATATTTATTAATGCCAAGGGATTTGGCGGGAACAATGCGACTGCAGGCATTTTGTCACCCCAAGTGACCAGTGGCATGCTGGAGAAAAAGCATGGTACCCGGGCATTGCGCAATCACGCGAAGTTAAACGAAGCAGTCAGAGAAAAAACCAGACAATATGACCTGGATACAATCGCAGGAAAAACCGCACCGATCTATCGCTTTGGAGAAAACGTGGTTGATGGACATGACCTGTCATTGTCTACCACGCAGATCACCATTCCAGGCTATGACAAACCAATCAGCATCGATATACCAAATCCGTATGATGACATGGTTTAAATCTCGTTAGATCCGTTGATAGTGGGTGTGCCCGGTTGAATTTTAGTGTTCCCGGATTGCATGGAAGCTGATATCCGGCCACTTTTCTTCCGCCAGATTCAAATTTACCCGGGTCGGTGCAAGATAGGTCAGGTGACCGCCGCTATCCAATGCAAGGTGAACTCCGACCTTTCTTTTGAATTGCGATAACATTGATGAATCCTCACACTGAACCCAGCGCGCAGTATTTACCGCCACGGGCTCATAGCGACAATTAACCTTGTATTCGTCCTTGAGACGATAGGCAACCACATCAAACTGCAGCACACCTACGGCACCTACTATCAGATCGTTACTCTCCAACGGCATAAATACCTGGGTCGCGCCCTCTTCGGATAGCTGCGTCAACCCGGCTCGGAGCTGTTTGCTCTTCAGTGGATCCAGCAACCGCACTCGCCGGAACAATTCCGGTGCAAAATGAGGAATACCCTGAAACCTGTACTCTTCACCGGCAGTAAACGTATCCCCAATCTGTATCGTACCGTGATTGTGCAACCCAATAATGTCACCTGACCAGGCTTGCTCAGCGTGACTACGTTCACCGGCGAAAAACGTTACGGCATCACTGACTCTAACATCTTTGCCAAGCCGCACGTGCCTCATTTTCATGCCCTTGTGGTAAGCCCCTGAACAAATGCGCATGTACGCAATGCGGTCTCTGTGCTTCGGATCCATATTCGCCTGAATTTTGAAGACAAAACCGGAGAAGCTGGCATCATCTGCTGATATCGTGCACTGGTCCGTGTCTCTGTCTCCAGGTGAGGGTGCATATTCAACGAATCCATCCAGCATTTCCTGAACGCCGAAATTATTCAATGCAGTGCCGAAATACACAGGTGTCAATTCGCCATCCAGATATTCCTGCAAGTTGAACTCGTGACTTGCGCCCTGTACCAGTTCCACTTCTTCAATGAGTTCATCTATCACATCACCGAGTGCATTTCTGGCTGCATCGGATTTCAACCCATTAATGACATTGAACTCAGGAATACCGTCTGATTTGATCGGGTTGTAAACATGCACCGCGTCATCATACAGGTGATAGATGCCCCTGAATCTTGAACCTGCACCAATGGGCCAGGTAATCGGTGCACACTTGATTTTCAGGATCTTTTCCGTTTCATCCAGTAACTCAATCGGATCCCGGATTTCCCGATCGAGCTTGTTGATGAATGACACGATGGGCGTATCACGTAACCTGCATATCTCCATTAGTTTAATCGTACGTGCTTCAACTCCCCTGGAACCATCCAGCACCATGAGTACAGAATCTACTGCGGTCAGGGTTCGATAGGTATCTTCCGAAAAATCTTCATGACCAGGGGTATCCAGCAGATTCATGACACGATCTTTGTAGGGGAATTGCATGACCGAAGTTGTCACCGAGATGCCCCGCTCTTTTTCCATCTCCATCCAGTCGGACGTTGCATAACGGTCCGATTTTCGGCTTTTGACGGTTCCGGCCGACTGTATCGCTCTGCCAAACAGCAACAGTTTTTCTGTGATGGTCGTTTTACCCGCATCCGGGTGTGAGATGATTGCGAAAGTTCTTCTTTTATTGATTTCACTGGATAAATTACTAGATGACAAACTCAACCTCGCTATATATGTATACAGGTATGCACACAACTCTAAATCTACTTTTAGACCCAGTACCGGGCCAGAAAAAACCGGCCATTCTACTTTTTTTACCCGCCACTGCCTTCAATTCCTAACTACCGATACAGTACCGATTCCAACTGAGCCAACTGCTCCTGATACGCATCAGGATTTTCCTGTCTGAACCTATCCAGGTTCAGAAGTTTCCAACGGACCGAAGGAAAATCCTGAAAATCGTAAATCGACCAATCCGGCTCCAGGCGATTCAGACTAAGCAGAAAGTCGATATCGCTTTCATCCAGGCTGGCGCTTATTGCCTCAGTGAGCCAGTTTCTTGCGGCCTCGAAATCAGCGTAGCTGAATTCAGCGGTGCCCATACCTTCAAACTGGTTCTCAAAGGCCGCCTTTTGATCCAGGAGATTTGGTGAAAGCAGTTCATGGGTTGGCCTGTTGCTGCTCACCAAGCTGTAGATAATCCCGCGCTTGATATCGCCGGTAATGCCCTCGCCTTCCAGCAACCGCTTCACATCGAATAACTCCCTGGGGCGCTGTCTATCCAGAGCCGCACATACTTTGCCACCGTAGAGTTGCGCCAGCGGCACGAGGGTGATCACACCGAAGCTGTGC
>CAZNFE010000188.1:0-6327 GCA_964571945.1 uncultured Pseudomonadales bacterium | reverse complement strand
CCTTGCTGACGGACTCCTCGCCCGTCAACTCCTCATAATGCTTCTCCATGCAATCCGGACAGATGGAATGGCTGAACTGAGCATCTGAATGATTTTCAATGTAGGCTTCCAGGCGGTTCCATGCCTGGTGTTCACTTCGGATCATGTGGCAATACATGCAAATTGGAATGATCCCCTGCAGTGTCTTGACTTGATAAAGTGCTTCCCGGACTTCCTCGATCTTCGTCGCCAGGGATTCCTGAACGGCAATCATGCGCTCAGCCACCCGCACACGAGACCGCAGTTCACTGTTATCAAACGGTTTCTTAATGTAATCATCTGCCCCGGAATCAAGGCCATGAACAACATCTTCTGTCGAATCCCGGCCCGTGAGGAGTATGACATAAACGGGAACCTCAAGATTCAGGGACTTTACTTTCTGACAGAGTGCAGGACCATTCATGCCCGGCATTTCCCAGTCCAGCAGTGCTATTTGTGGCGGCGCGCTATCCTGCAGGGCAAGCCAGGCTTGTTCACCGTCGCATGTGCTGACTACTTCATAACCCCACTTGATAAGTATGGCCTTAAGCATGGTCCGCGTGGTGATTTCATCATCGGCAATTAGAATTTTCATTGTTGCTGTTCTCCATAGCTGTTCTGAGTCGAGCAAACCGACTTTCAAGATCTTGCACAAGACCGGACAACGGTTGCAATTTACCGGCGCTACTCACTTCCTCCAGAATGGCTGCAGCTTGCTGTAGCTCTTTTCCAAAAACGCTTCCTGCGGCTCCTTTAATCTTATGCGCCTGGGCGTGTACTTTTTCTACCTGATCCTGTTCAGCAAACACCTTGATCGCGGATAGCTGTTCCGGCATATCTTCAAGAAAGCCGGTGATGATCGTTGCTGCCAGTTCCTCATCACCCAGCAGCTGATCAAGGAATGCCTGGTAGTCAAAGACAGAGACCTCGTTTACTGACTCCTCGACAACATCCCCAAATGACTCCTCGCGCACTTGGGCATCAGAATCCAGCCAGTTTTCCAGTTCCTTAGCCAGCGGTATTGGACTCACGGGTTTAGGAACATAGCCGTTCATACCCGCATCAAGACATTTCTCGCGGTCACCTGCCATGGCATGGGCGGTCATCGCAATAACAGGAACATCGTGATTTAAGACGGAAGATTGGGGATCGCGAATTCTTCTCGTAGCGGTCAATCCATCCATCTCCGGCATCTGCACATCCATCAGCACCAGATCGTAAGGGATGTCCTGCAGCGCTTTGAGCGCTTCCTGTCCATTGGCTACGAAATCAGCTCTGAGGCCAAACTTCTTCAGGATTCCGAGGATGACCTGCTGATTGGTGATATTGTCCTCAGCCAGCAAAATACGCGCCCTGCTACCGATGAACAGGTTCATAGTTTCACGTGAGGTGCGGCGCGCGGTCAGTGTAAATGCCTTCCCGTCCGCATTGTGCTCCTGCAAATGATCGAGCACTGCTCTCAGATCCAGGATTCGAGTCGGTTTGGTGAGGTAGGCATCGAATCCAATGTCGGTATAATGTTCGTTGTCACCTTGAATGCCCATGGAAGTCATCAGCACCAGTCGAATACCCGCCAGACGACTCTCCGCCCGTATGGTCCGGCACAGGGTTTCACCATCCATACCCGGCATCTGCATGTCGATGACCGCCATCTGGAAGGGGCTTCGTTTATCCAGTGCCTGATACAGAGTTTGCAGGGCGGCCAGGCCATCTTCGGATTCGGATACGTCCATCTGCCAGGCACTCATATTGGTATTTAGAATTTCCCGATTGGTGGCATTGTCATCCACGATCAGTGCCTTAACGCCACGAAGGTTGTCCGCGGGTACCGTGTTAGTGGCAGGTACCGCCGATTGTTTGGCAAAACTTGCCGTAAACCAGAATTCGGAACCCCGGCCTTCGATGCTTTCAACACCAATCTCACCACCCATGGTTTCCACCAGTTGCTTACAGATAGACAAACCCAGCCCCGTGCCACCATATTTGCGAGTGGTGGAAGTGTCCGCTTGTTGAAAAACATTGAAGACCTGTGTGACCATATCCTCGGGAATACCGATACCAGTGTCCCGGACTGAAAATCGCAGCAGGGCAGTCGTACCGGTATCCGATTCCAGAGAAACACGAATCACCACTTCGCCAACCGATGTAAACTTGATGGCGTTACCAATGAGATTGGTCAGAATCTGGCGCAGGCGCCCCGGATCACCCGAAACGCTCGCCGGGACTTCGGGTAGTATATTCACAATCAGCTCCAGCATCTTCGTCTGCGCCTGATAAGCCAGCGTAGTCCCCACATCATCCATCAGGCTATGCAGATCAAAGTCAAGAATTTCCAATTCGAGTTGCCCGGCTTCCATCTTGGAAAAGTCGAGGATGTTGTTGATCAAACTAAGGAGCGCATTACCGCTTGACTGTATAGTTGCAGCATAGTGCTGTTGTACATCATTTAGATCTGTATCCAGCAGCAGACCGGTCATGCCGATCACACCGTTCATAGGTGTCCTGATCTCATGACTCATATTGGCTAGAAAGTTGCTTTTGGTCAGATTTGCACTTTCGGCTCTGGCAGCCATATCTCTGGCCTGCTCTGTTGTCGCCGCTAGTCGCTCATTAACCTTTTGCAGCTCTGATTCCGCTTGCTTGCGCTCGGAGATGTCGCTCATAAAACACAGGTTCGCGGCAAAACCCTCCCATTCGATGGGTACCGCATTAATCTCAACCCACCTGGTGACACCTTCTTTGTTGATAATTCTGTGCGAGTAAGCCTGAGCTGAATGCTCACCGCTGAGCTGTCCACGGAACTGATCATGCACCATTTTTCTGTCGTCAGGATGTATGAAATTATCCACTGGCAGGGAAGTGAACTCTTCTTCAGAATACCCGAGCAATTGCAGAGCATGGGGATTATAGTCCTTGATGAAGCCATCCTGGGAAACGAAAATTCCCATATTGGCCTTCTGCAGGAGCATTCGTAACTTCTCATTGCTCTGGTGCAATTCATCCCTGGCTACTTTCAGATCAGTCGTATCACGGGACACGCCTCTGAAGCCGACCGGAATACCGTCCGGATTCCGGATTATGCTGGCTGACATCTGATGAAATCGATGACTGCCGTCGCCAAGGATAACCTCGTAATCGATCTTTCTTACCGGTTCACCTCCCTCGTACATACAGACAAAAGCACGATATACTTTCTTCGCCGACTCCGGGACCATATAGTCCCGGTTGCCCAGACCAAGTAACTCTTCCCGGGACCGACCTAACGAAGTCACCATATTACTATTGACAAAGGTTAATTTACCGGCAAGATCGGTCTCAAACAGGTTTTCTTCGACACTTTCCAGTGTGGTTCGATATCTTGCTTCACTCATTCGCAGTTGGTCTTCAACCTGCTTCTGTCGGTTCAGGTTAGCAATGACTCTGGCCATATTTATCTGCAAGGGTCGGTACAGGAACAAGTACAGTACCAGGGTCAGCAGGAGACTTAGCAAAGTGCAATCAAGTAAAATTTTGCCCCAGGCAGCTGACGGGAGCTGATAGGTTATTAATTCCATTACGATGAATTCACAGATGAATACGGACAAAATCAGCACGATTACAGCACGAAGTGCTACGCGATTCTCAACATTTGCACTAAGAAGCTTATCTGTGCTCTGATCACTTAACTGTTCCATGTAATGAAAATCATGTTCGGAGATGTGAGACATCGCTGCATCACCTGTTAGTTGCGGTTGCAAGAATAGGAAAAGAATAGTCTGCATTTGTAACCAACAGATTACAAGCATGTCTATAATTGTTAAGGATTGTAACGATTTATACGGAAAATCGATTCCGGTTATCAGGTACCCTGATCGTGTGTATCGATTTCGAGCAGAGAATGCATGTGATCCGCGGACCTCGGTTTTTTGAGCACGCGATAGAAGCAAAACGTTAGCAAACTCGTCACGGTTCCCACCGAAAGCAGCATGATAATCCAGCCAGCCATTGTCATGATTCGACCTCCATGGGTTCTGCGTTGCTGGTATTGAACCCCTGCCGATCCCATCGTTTACTCGCAATGCTGACCAGGATTGCGAGAATGACCGCACCAAGCAAGATCAGTCCGACGGACATCGCTACAACACTATCCTCAGTGAATGCCCGCACCCGGTCGGGTAAATTATCCTTGCACCAGAACCCAAAAACAATCAGCAGGAAACCAGGCGATATGTATTTCAGGACAAACTTCCAGATTTTCGGAATCCTGAGTTCTGCTCCGCGCATCGCTTCTTCATAACCTCGATCCACGCCGAAAACCCATGCGAACAGTATCACCTGCAATGTTGCCAGCACATAGATAAACGCGGTGCCAACCCAGAAGTCAACCGTATCAAGAGCCGTTAACCCGCCGCTAAAGTACAGAATAAATCCCGCTCCGATCGACACAGCTATGCCGAGCAACGTAACTGAAGTACGGCGACCGATGCCCAGTCCCTCCTCGAGGAAAGCAATCGCCGGTTGCAGCATGGACAGAGAGCTGGTAATTGCCGCAAGAAACAGCATGAAAAACCAGACAAATCCGAAAAAGCGACCGGCAGTCATATATTCAAAGACTACCGGAAGTGTCTCAAAGCCGATCCCGAACGTTCCACCGATTGTTCCCGCCGCACCGAGAAAGAGAAAAGCAGCAGGAATCGTGATCAGCCCACCGAGACATACCTCGAAAAACTCGTTTGTTGATGCTGCAGTCAAGCCGGATAACACAACATCATCATTTCGATGCAGATAACTCGAGTAGTTGATGATGATGCCAAAACCGATCGACATGCTGAAAAAGATCTGACCGACAGCAGCCAGCCAGGTTTCGGCGTTGGTCAGGGCTGAAAACCAGGCTTTCCCGTCATTGCTTACCGGATTCCACATGGACCCGAGCCCATTGAGCACATTGCGCTCCGGGAAATCATCGTTGGGTGTACCCAGAGTTAGCACGCGTACCAGCACTACCAGGGCACAGATCGCCATGATCGGCATAGCGCGGATGCAGAACGCCTCAATCCCCTTGGCTACGCCGCGGTAGATGAGCACAAAGTTCAGGACAAACACGATCAGGACGAAGATCAGCAGGGGACTACCACCACCGAATACCGCTCCATCCTGGTTTGCGCCCGTAAACATACTGAAAAATTCACTGCTTTTCTGTCCATATGCACCAGGATCGATGCCGAGATCAATGGATCCGGTTAGAAAGGACCAGGCATAACCCAGACACCATGCCTCAATCAGGATGTAATACATGTTGATTGCGACTGGAATAAGCACCCCTAGCACACCGATGTAGCGGTACCGCCGATGACCGCCCAGCACACCAAAAATTCCCGGGGCTGAGTTGTAGCCCATGCGCCCACCGAAGCGGCCCATAGACCACTCAGCCCAGCAAATTGGTACCGCAACCAAAAGCAAAGCGATGAAATATGGGATCATGAAAGCGCCACCGCCGTGCTGGGCTGCCTGTCCGGGGAACCGCAGGAAATTACCAAGACCCACTGCCGAGCCCGCAACAGCGAGAATCACGCCGAGTCGCGTACCCCATTCTTCTTTCGTTTGACCCTGATTGGCCTGATTCTGACTCATCAAATCCACTCTGCCGGTTCCTGCGAAAGAAACCAATGTATCACATCATGCGATAAAGAGTAGCCCCGGTTCGTCCCCAATAGTTACAATATGGTCTTTGTTAATGAGCCTGTCCTCCTATACTATTGAACACAGAATGTTGAAAATCGAGGGTAAAATTCAAATGTTAAAAAAGGAATTCATCAATCCCCATCCAATGGGATTCACTAACACCGTTACCTGCAGCAAGAACGGTATTAAAACAATCTATATATCCGGACAGGTAGGCTATGCCGATGAGCGCATAGGGGACTCATTTGAAGAACAGGCGCAGATGGCTTACGCCAATCTGGTAAAGGAGTTGGCGTCAGCCGGAGCAATTGTGAATGATGTCGTGAAAATGAACACTTATGTGGTCGATCTGGATCGAGACAAAAGCAAGGCTTTGCGCAAGGCAAAAGATCAGCACTTCACCCAGGAACAGCAACCGGCCTCTACCATGATAGGCGTCTCAGCCCTGGTGATGAAAGAACTGTTGGTCGAGATTGAAGCCATCGCGGTGGTTGATGACTAGGAGCCTGACCGAGAACAGATTGGCCTACTGTGGCGGCTGCACATTGGCCCATTTTCCCGCTCATTCTCGTTAAATAGTCACCACTATTCGCCTCAAATGACCGAAAAAATGGACTCAATATGCCACCGTCCTCGCTACGGCCACAG
>CAZNFE010000187.1:0-6335 GCA_964571945.1 uncultured Pseudomonadales bacterium | reverse complement strand
GGTCAGTAAGCGAAAATATTGCCGGCCGTGTACGGTGGTTTGTACTACCCGAATGTCCAGCTGGGTCAGTTGCTGGATTCTGGTGACTTCCTGCATCGCATGCAGCTTCGATTCGAAACTGCCGACGGCCCAGTAGGAATCGCCTGCAGCATTGCCAGCAAGAGGCAGTAATAGAGTTGCGATCACCAGGAGTAGTTTGAATTTCATAGCTATAGACCCTCGCGTAAATCTGTGCGTACATGATATGTAGATTTGCTGCAATTCGGGTGCCTGATCATCATGTGACGAGTTTACTATGCCGGTTAGCCCGGGGTAAAGGCGCTTTAGGGAATAAGGGACGCAGGTACACAAGGTATCAAGTTGCGGATGTCGCAGAGTGCGATTGGCAAGATTCCTGTTCTTTCATCTCTTTTCAAAAAACCTGAAGAATAGTTTACTATCCCTGCTATAGACAGGAGGAAACATTATGAAACCGATGCACAATCCTATTAACCATCCGATTAACTACGTGGATGAATTGAACCAACATTACGGTTCTATGGGCTTTCCACCCTACCAGTGGACCATAAACGAAACCGCACCACTATCCAGGTTACCCCGATCATTGCGTGAATGTCGGGTGAGCATGCTGACCTCTGGTGGCGTCTCGCACTGCTCCATGCCAGGCTTCAATCCGGATGCGCGAAATGATCATCGGCTCGATGCGGTTGATCAGAATACTCCGACCAGCGATTTTGAAATTAACGATAGCTATTACAATCATACCGACGCAGAGCAGGACTTAAATTGCATTTTTCCGCTGGATCGTCTGAAAGAACTCGCAGCCAATGGTGTGATCGGGAGCATCGCACCCCGTTTCTGGAGTGGGTTTATGGGCCGAATTTACAATCGAACCAGGCTGATAGAAGAATCTATCCCCGCGTTTATTGAGAAACTGAGGGAGGATGCGGTTGACATATTGGTTACCGCACCTGCCTGACCTCTCGATCACCAGACCGTGGGTCTGGTTTGCCGGGAAGTTGAACAGTCTGGAATACCCACCGTTTGTGTGTCCACCGGGCGGGACCTGACCATTCAGGTAAAGCCGCCACGCAGTTTATTTGTGAATTTTCCAATGGGGAATAACTTTGGGGAACCTTTTAACTCTCATCAGCAGACCAGCATATTGAGTCGCGCACTTGAGTTGATCGAAGAAACCGACGTGGGAGGGTACCTGGAAGACTGGCCAGAACAATGGAGCAGTCCGGTTGAGTATTTCCGCGGCCGCACAGGCCAGGCATCATGAACGAGAAAAAACCGGACAAGATTGACACGGTACGGCTGCAAAATATGAGCAGGGCTTTCATCAGTTCCGCGAGCCTGTTTGCAGCCATAGATCTGGACCTCTTTACCGCCGTGGCAGCAGGCAAAAATACCGTATCAGAATTTGCCGGAAGTGCTGGTATTTCCGAGATCAATGCGGATCGCCTGATGACGATGTGTGCCGCTGCCGGATTGCTTCACTGGGCGGGCGATCACTTCGAGAATGCCGAAGATGTGCAAAGATTTCTGGTGAAAGGTGAGAACAGTTATGCCGGACCCTGGTTAACGTTCCTGAGGCCGGGATGGGCGAACTGGGGACAGCTTACTGACAAATTGCAGAATCAGGAACCACCGAAAGTCATCGGCAGTTATGAGACCATGTCGGTAGAATATGCAAGGCGATATCACGAGGCAACTGCGAGTGTGGGTTTCGGTTCCGGGCGCCGATTTGTCAGACAGGTTGATCTGTCAAAGAGGAGCCGAATAATGGATCTGGGTGGGGGTTCCGGTGCCTATTCCATAGTGGCTGCCAAGGCACATCCGCAGTTGTCAGCAGTCGTATTCGACCTGCCTCCTGTGGTTGAGGTGACGAAAGATTTTATATCGAACAACCAGGTTGAGGGTCAAGTGTCGACCCAGGCCGGTGATTTTACCAAAGATGAGTTTCCGGCGGACTGTGATGTGGCCATTATGGCCAGTAATCTGCCGCAATATAATCGGGATATTATATCGGGGGTCATTCAGAAGGCATTTGATGCGTTGTTACCCGGTGGTGAAATGCACCTGATCGGCGAAATGCTGGATAATGATCGCACGGGGCCGCTGGATGCTGCCATCTGGGGGCTGATGGAAACGCTGTCAAATAGCACAGGTATCACGCATACCCGCGCGGAGTGTATCGGATACTTTGAAAAAGCGGGATTCGTCAATGTTAAAGTACACGAATTTATTCCGGGAATTCTGGCACGGGTGACCGGCCTGAAACCTGACAAGGTGTAACCCTATGCCATATCAATCCGGTTTTCGACCTGGCCTTTTTCAAGGTCAGACTATCTTTATTCCGGGTGGGGGTGGTGGCCTCGGTCGATGCATTGCCCATGAACTTGCGTTTCTTGGGGCAAAGCTGATACTGGCCGGGCGCACCCTGGATAAGCTGCAAAGAGTTCGGCAGGAAATTACCGAAGATGGTGGTGAAGTGCTGGGTATCTACACCGGTGAATTCCGTGACGAGGAATTCGTGGTAAAGCTGGTCGCTGACATACTTGAAAGACATGGGCAGATTCATGGACTCATCAATGCGGCAGGGGGACAGTTTCCATCCCAGCTGAAAGATCTCAGTTTAAATGGCTGGAACGCGGTCATTGAAAATAACCTGACCAGCTACTTTCTCACGTCGCGTGAATTGTATCGGCAATGCTTTCAAACCCATGGTGGAAATATAGTACATATCGGTGCCGATCATGATCGTGGCATGCCAGGTATGGGGCACAACGGTGCAGCGCGAGCCGGTCTCTCCAACCTGACGTACACTTCTTCGGTTGAATGGGCGTCATCAGGCGTGCGGGTAAACTGTGTGATTCCCGGATTTATCGCTACCACCGGATTGGATCGATACCCCCAGTCAGCCTGGCAAGGATTGAAGGATGTCGTCACCCGGGCACCCATCAATCGACACGGAACTGCCGCAGAGGTATCTGCCGCGGTAGTATTTCTGATGTCTGAAATGGCCGCTTACATTACTGGAATTGATCTGCGGGTGGATGGTGGTATACATCACGGCGGTGGCAGTTTTCTCTATAAATCGGACGCTGGTACCGGGCACCGGGAATTCAACGGATTTCATCGTGATGAACGGGCTGCGTTTTTAAGGAACGAGTAAAGGGTGGTGAGATCAATGAATAAACAAGCAATTGAAAATGCCGTCGAGGGGGCCTTTGTTGCGGACACTTATTGTCTTGGTGCCCACTGGATTTACGATGGGAAGGAATTGGGTGCACTCGAGATCAACTGGGAGGAATTGAATGCACCTCAGGCGCACTGGCATAAGACCAAGCAAAAAGGTGATTTCACCCACTATGGCGATCACGGGAAATGGCTGTATGACTTCGTGCAGGAGTATAAGGGGTTCAGTATAGAGGCCTATCGCGACTTCTGGATGAAAAAAATGCAGGATTATACCGGCTACATCGATGCTTCAAGTCGTGAAACAGTGGCTGCCATCCGTGCGAATCCTGCTGCGTGTAAGGGTTCGAATTCTACGGAATTATCCATCATCGGACGCATCGCGCCGTTGCTGCTGGTCTCATCGAACAGGCCGGAGTTTCTCACAAAGGTCGAGGATCTGGTCGCTTTTACCCACAATAGCTCTCGTGTGCTGAAAGCCGCTGCACTGTTTGCTTCAATTTTCTGCGACGTTGTGAATGGCAAGTCGATCGCCAATGCGATCAGCGATGCAGAAGTCGATCCGATATTGAGAGAATCTTTTGATACCGCGCTTGCAAGCCGCGGTAAGGATTCGTTCAGAACGATTCGCAAATTTGGGCCCGCCTGTGGTATTGAGGGTGCTTTCGAGGGAGTGCTGCACCTGTTGTGCACCTATGATGACTATAAGCAGGCCATGATGGCCAATGCCCGGGCAGGGGGTGACAGTGCTGCAAGAGGGATGCTGGTCGGCATGATCATGGGTGCAGCCGGGAAAGAGGTTCCCGGAACATGGAGAGAAGGGATGTTGGGTTTCCGGCCCGCATAATCAAGGTTTTGAAGTGGAGCGGGAAGAGTGGCCCGACATCTCGGTGGTCCGACATCTCGGTGGTCCGACACATCGGTTCGAACTCGCGTTCCAACCTTGGCAAGGTTGGTTTTATAAGCTAAGTAATTGAATATAAAGAATTATTTAGTTTTGGCTGATCAGATTCGAAACGGCAGAATGCGGTCTGTAACTGTGCTTCTATTTCCAATTAGATAATAAGTATATACACCTTTACACATAGTGTAAAGGTGTATATACTTATTATCTAATTTACAACAGAGACGTTCAAGAGTGGATCTTGAATTTGACGACGAAAACCTAAGGCAGTTAGCAACGGATGCGAATTACTTGGGTGGTTATTCACCTGCAGTTGTTAAGTCATTTAGGAAAAAGATCCAGATCATCAAGTCAGCGATTGATGAAAGGGACCTCTATGCAATGAGGTCTTTGAATTTTAAAGAGTTAAAGGGTAGTAGGAAAGGTGATTTCTCGATTCGGCTAAATCGACAATGGAGATTGATTATTTCTATTGTCAAAGGTGAAAACAACAACACTATTTTAATAGTTAGCATTGAAGATTATCACTGAAATGGAGAAAGTTATGAATGCTGAAACATTCCCCCCGGGAGAGTTTTTAAAAGATGAGCTTGAGGCAAGAAATTGGACTCAAGTTGACCTGGCAAAGATCACAGGTAAATCAGCTCGGCTAATTAATGAGGTTATTAATGTTAAGCGATCAGTTACACCTGATACAGCAAAAAGTTTTGCTGCGGCTTTTGGGACCAGTGCTGAACTATGGATGAACCTGGAGAGTTCATGGCAATTGTCCTTACTGGGAAAAAAAGATGTTGATATCCGTCGTCGGGCCGCACTTTACGATAAATTTCCCATCAGCCGTCTAGTCCAGAGAGGGTGGATACCAGAGACAGATTCTATCGATGTTCTTGAATCAAATGTTTTTGGATTTTTTGGTATCAAATCCGTAGATGAACGACCCCAGTTGGCTGCGAACTTCCGACGATCAAATGACGATAATCCCCTCAATCCCATTCAATTAACGTGGTTTTACCGATCATATAGATTAGCGGAACGAATGCCTGCGAGCGATTTCAGACCCTCAGATATTGATGAATGTATTTCAGAATTGAAACAGTTAATGGGCTACCCTGAGTCCACCCGAGAAATTCCTAAATTGTTGGCTCAGTATGGAATTAGGTTTGTTGTGGTTGAACAACTTGCAGCCTCTAAGATTGATGGTGTGTGTTTTTGGCTGAATGACAATTCTCCGGTTATATCCGTCTCTCTTAGGATTGGTAGAGTCGATAATTTTTGGTTTACATTGATGCATGAAATTTCACACTTGAAACACAGGGACTACAGAGAGCATCCAAGGATAGATGTTGATATGTTTAGCGATGTAGTGCTAACAGAAAGTTTAGAAGCACGCGCAAACTCTGAGGCCGCGGAAAATATAGTAGCCAAGTCAGACATCGATAGTTTCATTGCAAGAGTTTCTCCACTTTATTCTGCGAAAAAGATCAGAGGGTTTGCTAACAGAATAAATGTTTGGCCTGGCTTAGTTGTTGGCAGACTGCAGCATCTAAAGCAGATTCCGTATTCAAGCTTTAGGGCAATGCTGCCAGATGTCAGAAGCATTATCACATCTTCTGCCTTAACTGATGGATGGGGGTATCAGATTACCTGAATCGAGGTATTAATTATGAGTCATTACAACGAAAAGATGCAGCGCATCGTCCGGAAATACCAAGAAGCCGGAAATGATTGGCCTGCATCTGCCAAACATATTGCTGGTTGGGCAATACAAAAGGGTTTATGGAAACCCCAGCCATCTTCTGTAGAGGAAGGAATACTTTGGGCTGAAAAGTCCACGGATTTTGGTGCCAATGTGCCTGGGAATCCCCACAAAATCCCCACAAAGAAGAAATGAACCGATAGAAATCGAATTTGGGCTACTGTAAGACATTGATATTAAAAGAAATTTGGAGCGGGAAAGAATGGTCCGACACATCGGTGGTCCGACACATCGGTGGTCCGACACATCGGTTCGAACTCGCGTCCGGGTTTTCTGCTAGCAAGATTTGGAAATGGAGCGGGAAACGAGTGGTCCGACATCTCGGTGGTCCGACACATCGGTTCGAACTCGCATTGTAATGGAGCGGGAAACGAGATTCGAACTCGCGACCCCGACCTTGGCAAGGTCGTGCTCTACCAACTGAGCTATTCCCGCTCTATGGGAACTCTAATTGTACTGCAAAATCCAGCG
>CAZNFE010000186.1:0-6376 GCA_964571945.1 uncultured Pseudomonadales bacterium | reverse complement strand
GTCTGTGAGGGTCCCAGATAAGCATTCTCTTCCGACGCTACTACCTGGTCATGTTGTTTGTGGATGTGTCGTGGCGGCAGCCGTGTGAGTCACTTCTAAATAGCAAATCCATAACTGTGGATGTAGCATCAACCGATTCACTGGTCAAACATGATTACGCTTCTGGCTACGGTACCCGCCTGCATATCCTCAAACGCGCCATTAATTTCTTCCAGAGGAATCCGTTTGGAAATCATCTGATCCAGATGCAGCTTGCCGGACAGATAAAAGTCCACCAATCGAGGCATATCTACCCGGAATCGATTCGACCCCATCATCGATCCCTGAATTTTCTTCTCCTGCAAGAAGGTCGCGCCCGACAACTCAATCTTTACACCTGGCGGGATCATGCCAATGATCGTCGCGGCACCGCCCACGCCTAACATCTCGAACGCTTGTTCTGCAGTGGCTTTCAGACCGATCGCCTCGAACGAATACTGCACTCCGCCGGCAGTCATTTCCATGATTCTTGGCACGACATCGCCCTCGCTGGCATCTACAAGATCGGTGGCACCAAATTCCCTTGCCTTATCCAGTTTTGAAGCTACTGTATCGATCGCAATAATTCTTCCGGCACCCGCTATCGCCGCACCGTTGATACAGGACAGTCCTACGCCACCGGCTCCAATCACCGCCACAGTACTGCCGGGTTCCACTGCTGCTGTGTGAATGACAGAACCGACCCCGGTCATCACAGCACATCCTACGACCGCCGCCCGATCAAGTGGCATATCCTCACGAATTTTTACCAGTCCGTGCTCATGGATCAACATCTGTTCAGCAAATGAAGACAAATGTGCAAACTGAAATACGGCTTCATCATTTTGTGAAAGTCGCGGCGGCTCATTCTTGGGTCTGCGAACCTCGGCGCTATTGCAACGGGACATGTGTCCGGTGAGACAGTGCTCGCAATGACCGCAAAAGACGGACAAGCAGGTAATGACGTGATCACCCGGTTTCACGTAGGTTACGTCCGCTCCCACCTTTTCCACCACACCCGCTGATTCATGCCCCATGACAATCGGGAACACGGTTGGATAGAGTCCTTGAATGAAATGCAGATCACTGTGGCATACACCGGCAGCCACAGTTCTGATCAATACTTCTTTCGGTCCAGGATTAGATATTTCCACCTGTTCAATTTCAAGGGGTTTACCTGCTGCTCGGAGTACCGCTGCTTTCATTTTGATTCTCCCATGGTGTATTCAGGTTCAGACGCTGCTGCTTCATTTGCTGCTTGTAAACTTGCTCCACAGAAGGCATTGATACATACCTCCCGGCTGCCCGATATCTTCATACAATTAGGCAATCAAATACAACTACAATCACACTTAAATATATGCGCCGTTTGCGCTAATTGATGAGACGCATGTATTATTCGGGCATTCGGATTCTGTTCACAACCCGATGCACGCCAGACTACAGGGATTGATCATGAGTGAAACCGACTTTCGCGGCAAAGCTGTTCTGATGGAAAAAGGCCATAAATTTGAAGATTTCCAGGAGGGACAGGTATTTGAACACCACTGGGGCAGAACCATTACCGAGGCCGACAATACCTGGTTCTCCACGCAGACTCTGTCATTTAATCCGCTTTATCTGAATGAACCCTATGCCAGGGCTAATGGCCATCCGGGTATGGTAGTCAATCCTTTACTGGTTTTTAACACCACGTTCGGAATGTCAGTAGAAGATCTTTCCGAGGGAGGCGGTTTCTTCCTGGGTGTGGATGACTGCACATTTCTTAAACCTCTCCATGTAGGCGATACGCTAACTGCACGCAGTACAGTGGTCAGCAAGAGAGTATCAAAGAGTAACCAGACAGCCGGAATCGTAACCTGGCTCACTGCAGGTTTTAACCAGCTTGATGAGCAGGTGATCGAATTTAAAAGAACCAATTTCGTCCGCTTTCGCACACCGGAGGAGTAATCATTCAGATGGCACTGACAGGTTCGAACAATTACTTTGAGGATTTTGAAATTGGCCAGGTGATGAGGCACGCACGAGGTAAGACCATGTGCGAGAACGACAATGTCGGCATTACCCTGCAAGTCCTGAATACAGCCTCTGCCCACTTCGATGAACACATCACCAGGGACACCCTGGGCGGCAGACTTCAGTTCGGTGGTGTGACCATCTCCATGGTCATAGGTCTGGCCATGCAGGACACCGGTGAAAACGCACTGGCCGAACTGTCACTCGACAAGATCCGTTTGAAAGCACCGGTATTTCATGGCGATACCTTGTATGCCTACAGTGAAGTGCTGGATAAAAGTGACAGTGATCAGGCCAATGCCGGACAGGTGCTGTTCAGACACTGGGGCATAAATCAAAAGGACGAAATAGTGTTTGAAGGTGAACGCCGGGTACTGATCAAGCGCAAATCCCATTTTCTGAGCGCATCGAATTAATCCGGGAGGCAAACATGAACAAGGGAGCGCTGGATGGATTAAAGGTGATTGATCTTACGCGTGCACTGGCAGGTCCCTTCAGTTCCATGCTGCTGGCTGACCAGGGTGCAACCGTCATCAAGGTCGAAGCACCTGACGTCGGTGATGGCACCCGTATGATGCCGCCATTTCCCCCTGAAGTTACTGACCGAAAACCTTTTGGCGGTTACTTTCAGAGTATCAACCGTAACAAACACAGTATTGTAATCGACCTGAAGTCAGCTGCTGGCAAACAGGTTCTGAAGAGACTGGTTCAGGATGCAGATGTGCTGATCGAGAATTTTCGAACCGGCGTGATGGAGGGACTCGATCTCTCCTATGAAACATTAGCAACTCTCAATCCCCGGCTGGTTTACGCTGCAGTAAGAGGTTTTGGCGACCCCAGAACCGGAGCCAGCCCCTACTCCAGTTGGCCCGCTTATGATGTCATCGCCCAGGCCATGGGCGGCATGATGAGCGTAACCGGTCAACGGGGCGGTGCACCGCTTAAAGTCGGTCCAGGGGTCGGCGATCTTATCCCCGGCACACTGGCTGCATTCGGTATTATGTCTGCCGTTTTCCATGCCAGTAAAACAGGCGAAGGACAGTTTATCGATGTGGCCATGTACGACGCGGTGCTTGCCTTTAGTGAGCGCATCGTTCCGCAATATGCCTACACGGGTGAAATACCCTCTACCGAGGGGAATGCGCACCCTGGTCTTTGCCCTTTCGGTATCTTTGCTTGCCAGGATGGCTGGGTCGCCATCGCCTGTCCCGGTGATAATTTCTGGGCAATTTTGATGCGGACCATGGATCGGGAAGACATGATTGAAGATGAAAGATATGTGCACAACTGGTCTCGTGTAGAACACAATGATTAAGTTATTGCTAGCGGTACTGCCTGGACAACGCAACACACGAAAGCCGAGTTAAAACAACTGCTGGGAGGCAAAATACCTTTCGGACCCGTGCATAATGCTCAGGATCTGTTTAGTGACGAGCATGTTAAAAGCAGAAATATGCTGGTTGAAATCGAGCAGCCCGGGGCTGGCAAAGCCTACACCATCACCAACACACCCATTCACATGACCAAAACGCAAGGCGGCATTCACGCTCGTGCACCCCTGCTTGGTGAACATACAGATGTTGTGCTGACGGAGGCTGGTTTCAGCGAACAGGAAATTTCCCAACTGCGTAAAGAGGGTGCTATTCAGTAACAATCCTCCGGCAAAGGTGAGCGTATTCACTCTTGGTAACACCGCACATGGGTGCATGGAAAATTAATCGAATACACAAGGATACTTATACATCAGGAGCAAAATCATGACTTCCAGACCAAAGAGATTGCGCAGATGCCAACTGTCCGTACCAGGCAGCAGCGAAAAGATGATGACCAAGGCAGCGGGACTGACTGTCGATCATGTGTTTCTTGATCTGGAAGATGCGGTCGCACCTGATGCCAAGGCTGGTGCACGCGGCATGATCGTGAACGCCATAAACAACCTTGACTGGACCCCGAAAACTGTCTGTGTGCGGATTAATGATGTGGAAACCGAGTATTGCCACCAGGACATCATTGAGGTAGTCACCGGTGCCGGTGAGAAACTGGACACGATTATGCTCACCAAGGCCAAGAGTGCTCACGATGTCATGTTTGTGCACATGTTGCTGGACCAGCTGGAAAAATCACTGGGGCTGAAGAACCGAATCGGCATTGAGTGCCTGATTGAAGAAGTGGAAGGTATGATGAATGTGGAAGAAATCGCCGCCTGTAGCGATCGGCTGGAATGCCTGATCTTTGGCATGGGAGACTATTCCGCCAGTCAGGGAATGGACCTGCGGGGTATCGGCTCGGGTTCAACCTACCCACCGGATCTGTGGCACTATCCTCGCTATAAGATGACCATTGCCTGTCGTGCCAATGGGATCGATCCTGTGGATGGCCCTTTTGCAGATTTTAAGAATCCGGATGCTTTTCGAACGGAATGTGAACGTGCGAACGTGTTGGGGATGGTGGGCAAATGGGCCATCCACCCGGCCCAGTTCGAAATCGCCCATGAAGTCTTTTCGCCATCAGCGAACACTGTAGCAGCCGCCAGAAAGCAGCAAGCAGCCTATGAAAAAGCGCTGCAACAAGGTCTTGGTGCAATTAATGTGGAAGGCGTGATGGTCGATGCAGCCACGGTGAGAATTCTGCAGAACATTATCGATAAAGCTGATCTTATTGGCATGTGAGGAAACCGGTCATGGTCATGGACAGAAGTGAAGATGCACTGCGCGAGAGCAATCCCGGCTATATGACAGAAGAACGGCAGATGATTCAGGATTCGGCCAGGTCATTCAGCATGAAGGAAGTGTTACCCGTAGCCAATGAGCTGGATCCTGTCCAGGGAGAAATCCCCATGGATCTGCGGCGCAAAATGGGCGAGATGGGTTACTTTGGCATTCGCATTCCCGAGGAATACGGTGGCCTGGGACTCGGCGTGTTCGAATATTGCCTGATCGCTGAAGAATTAGCCCGGGGCTGGATGAGCGTAGCCAGCATTATCGCGCGCGCCGGGGGTGTGATGGGAGTAACCGGTTGGTCGCAGGAAAAACGCCTTGAACTGACAAAAAAAGCCGCCAGGGGGGAATATCTTGCCGCGGTTGCACTCTCGGAGCCGGGGGCAGGGTCCGATCTGGCTGCCGTGAGCTGTCGTGCAGTTCTGGATGGTGAAGAATGGGTTATTACCGGTAATAAATACTGGTGCACATTTGCCGATGGTGCCGATTATCTGTCCGTCCTGTGCCGTGTCGATACGGATTCAGCGCATCGATCCCATGGTTTGCGCAGTTTTATCATCGAAAAACCCAGAGGCGAACTGCCACCCAATTGTCAGGGGGCACCCATTCCGAAAATCGGGTACTTCGGCTGGAAAACCTGGGAACTGGCTTTTGACGGTTGCCGCATTCCCAGGGGGAATGTGATGGGATCGGAGACATCCGAGGGATTCAAAGCTACCGTGAGCGGGCTCGAAGTAGCCAGAGCCCATACCGCAGCCAGAGCGATTGGATTGGCGCGCGGTGCGCTGGAGGATGCCATCGAGTACTCCCAGCAGCGTGTGCAATTCGGACAACCGATATCTGATTTCCAGGAAACCCGGTTTAAGCTGGCGCGGATGGCATCAGAAATTGAAGCAGCCAGGCAGCTGATGTATCACGTGGCAACCCAACTGGACAATCGCCAGCGGCTGGATAAGGAAGCGGCCATGTTGAAATGGTTTGCGACAGAGATGGCCGAAAGAGTCACTTCCGATGCATTGCAGATTTTCGGTGGTGCCGGGTACACCAAATTGAACGCGGTTGAACGATATTGGCGTGATGCACGGTTGACGAAGATATTTGAGGGCACTTCAGAAATTCAATTACGGATTATTTCGGACAGAATGCTCGGCAGACCCACCAATCGTCAGAAGCAATCATAAGCCCAGATCACACAGCGATTCCCGGTAAACCCAATATGCCTGATAACAGTCAATGACCAGTTCCCTGCCTTACTATGAGGTTCACGGTGATCGGGGACCTTATCTTCTGCTGGTACATGGTATGTTGTCCGGTCGCTCCCAGTGGCTGGCAAATACTGAAGCACTCACGGAATTCTGCCGCCCGGTGATACTCGAATTGTGGGGACATGGCCGATCCGCATCGCCTGTCTCAACCGAGCCGTATCATTATTCAGCCTATTGCCGTTACTTTGAAAAAATCAGAGCTGAATTTGGCATAGATGACTGGTTTGTCTGTGGACAGAGTTTCGGTGCCACGCTCACCTTCAGGTATGCTGCAAACCATCCGGCACGAATCAGAGGTCATATCTTTACAAACTCAGTCTCTGCCTTTGGTGGGGTGGATACATCCCCTGAGAAATGGGC
>CAZNFE010000185.1:0-6428 GCA_964571945.1 uncultured Pseudomonadales bacterium | reverse complement strand
TACCGCTAGATGCGAGCAGCGACACTCGACTGGGGAATTCCCACAAACGAGATCGCGAGGATGTTCGAGCTGCGGGATGCGCACCTCAAGGGCGTAGAACGATATGATGAGGTCTTACTCTGGTTTGAGCACGACCTGTACGATCAACTGCAAATCCTGCAGGTCCTCGACTGGATGGCAACGAACAAACCGGAGCACGTTACCCTCTCGATTCTCTGTATCGATCACTTCGATGGAGTCGAACCATTTCACGGACTGGGACAACTGACCCCCGATCAGTTCGAGTCACTGGTGGGGAGTGAAATGCCGGTAACCATGGAAATGCTGCGTCTTGCAAGGGATGGTTGGGCGGCGTTTCGTTCCCCGGATCCCCAGGCTGTGGTTGCATTCCTGGGTCGGGACCTTACGGTTCTTCCCTTTCTCAGGGCTGCATTGCTACGGTATCTGGAAGAGTTCCCAAATGTCAGCCGTGGTCTTGGTCGTACCGAACACCAGATTCTGTCATGCGTCGGGCAGGATTCCACGAGTCCCGCGCCTCTGTTCGGTCTGTCCTCTGCAATGGAAGAGAATCGTTTCATGGGTGACTGGAGCTTCTGGCACCTCCTTGATGGACTTACAAAGGGCAATATGCCGCTCATCGAAACCGCTTCAGGGGAAGCATTCAGGTTTCCCGATGGCCCGGTAAAACGGGACGACGCCTTTGACAGGCAACGACTTTCACTGACCGAAGCAGGTCATGCGGTGCTCGATGGCAGACGAGACAGGTTGGCCGATCATGGGTATGACCACTGGTTCGGTGGCGTTCATATGATAAGCCGGGAGGCAATCTGGCGGTGGGACAAAGCCAACGGTGTTCTGATCGGGGAAAACGGTCATGACTGAATCACTTCCACCCCTCGATCCCCTGTTTCACCAGCCCGTTCGAACCCGCTTGGTGACGGCACTTCGCGCCAATGGAGAGTTGTCTTTCACGAGCCTGCGAGAAGTGCTTGGTGTCACCGATGGCAATCTCGATGCACACATGAAGAAACTCACCGCTGCCGGAATGATCCACACCAGAATGGTTAGAGGGGGCCGACCCCGTACGCTTTATTCGCTTTCCCCGTCAGGTGAGAAGCAGGTCAGTATCTATCTGAAGAACCTCGAGACGTTGCTGGATACTTGATATCTACTATGCCCGTAACAGTACGGCAATATTTTCGCCACTGTATACAGAATCGATGGCTCTCTGACACGCGTCGAATGGAATGATTTCGGAAATCAGCGGGGTTGGGTTAATTTGCTTCTGCTCAATCATATACATCGAGTCCATCATACTACCCCCCAGTATGCCGATGACTGTCAGCCGCTTGACGGTCCACACCATCGGATTAACTTCCATGGGTGTCACAAAGCCGGCCAGGACAATCCTGCCACCCGGTTTCGCCATCTCTGCAGCCTGATTTAACACTTTACCATCCCGGACACATATCAGGATGGCACTGGCACCCCCATTAGTTAGTTTTGTCACTTCAGCAACAACATCAGCCTCACTGGCGTTCAGGACATGATCGACGCCGACCTCTGATGCTTTTTGCAATCGGGACTCAACCACATCGATGCTGATAACCGGTGATGCTCCCGCCACCCGGGCAGCCATCGCAGCGAGCAAACCTATTTTTCCTGCACCAACAACTACAACCGATTGGCCCGGCCTCACACCGGCACTGGCAACGGCACCATTTCCCGTGGTTAATGGTTCAACAAACACTGCTTCTTCATCGGTGACGTGATCCGCAACCCGTTGCACACCAAACGGCGTCGAGAGGAAATATTCCGCCATACACTTGTAGTTTTCATAACCAGGACTCGGCGACCCGATTCCTCTCGGGTCCGGATTACCCAGCGGTACTACACGGTCCCCGATTGACCAGTTCTTGACACCATCTCCTGTAGCCACAACTTCAGCGATAAATTCATGTCCCGGTATTGAGCCGGGACGAATATCTCCAAGGACCGGGTTGATGTGATTAAAGGAGCCATCGAGGTACTCCAGATCGCTGCCACAGATGCAGGTGTATCTCGTCTTAAGCAGCATCCACCCCGGTGTTACTTCCGGTATTGGCAATTCCCGGCATTCGAGCACTCGTTTCACACCTGTCGCAACACACGCTTTCATGAAGCCAATTCTCCTTCACCCGCCCTACTCGCGATCAGGGCAACACACCACATCACTGCAGCGTGTTGCATACCCGGTTAGCTGACACGTTACTGCTGCGCGACTTTTCCAACGGCGCACAACTGTTGCTTATCATCAACGACGAGACTACCACAAATCGTATTTCTGTAACTCATAGCGACCGACCACCATGTGATGCACTTCATCCGGCCCATCGGCAAGCCGCAAGGTACGCGCCCCGGCGTACATCCCGGCTAGCGGAGTCCATTGAGACACACCCGCTGCACCATGCATCTGAATCGCCTGGTCAATAATCTTACATACTCTTTCCGGTACCATGGCTTTCACAGCGCTGACGTATACCCGTGCTTCTTTATTCCCGAGGACATCCATTGCCTTGGCTGCCTGCAGCACCATCAGGCGCATTGCATCGATTTCGATTCGGGCACGAGAAATAACCTCCAGGTTTTTACCCAGTTTGGCAATCGGCTTGCCGAATGCCACACGGCTGCCGGCTCGCTTGACCATCAATTCCAGAGCCTTTTCTGCCTGACCAATGGAACGCATGCAGTGATGAATTCGACCCGGACCCAGGCGAACCTGGGAAATTTCAAATCCGCGCCCTGGGCCAAGCAGCACATTGGCTTTGGGAACCCGGACGTCTTCAAACAGAATATGCATGTGACCGTGGGGAGCAGCGTCATGCCCAAATACCTGCATTCCCTCCACAAGAGTAACGCCTGCTGTGTCTATTGGCACCAGAATCTGGGATTGCTGTTTGCTGGGCGCGGCATCCGGGTCCGTCTTGACCATTGTGATCAATACCTTACAGCGTGGATCTCCGGCGCCCGAAATATAGAATTTTTCACCGTTAATAACCCATTCATCACCATCCAGTTCCGCGTGAGTACTCACGTTTTTCGCATCCGATGATGGTTGCCCGGGCTCAGTCATGGCGTACGCAGAACGTATTTCGCCGTTTAACAGCGGCTTTAGCCATTTCTCTTTCTGTTCCGGCGTTCCGACTCGTTCCAGCACTTCCATATTGCCGGTATCCGGTGCACTACAATTGAGTGTTTCAGACGCGAGTGCCCATTGTCCGAGCTCTGAGGCAATATAAGCGTAATCCAGATTTTTCAATCCTTCCCCGGTTTCCGCATCAGGCAGGAAAAAATTCCACAAACCGGAAGCCTTGGCTTTCGCTTTGGCACCGTCCAATAGTTCAAGCTGGCGCGGATGCCAGGACCAACGATCCTCTTTCCCATCCTCCAGGGAGAAAAACTCCTCAGTGATCGGCGCTACATTTTCAGCAATGTGCTTTTTCACTGCATCTAACAAGGGTTGTGCTTCTTTCGACATCACCAGGTTGTTAAGGTCAGCCGCTAGATCAGGCATTGTTGTTCTCCTATTCAGTTCCTATAAAATTATGCGCTTCGTATGATTGTTATTTTCATCGCTCATTGTCAAATATATATGCTGGTAGATCACCCATGTTTATGCTCAGATATAACCCAGGGTCATTGAATTATTTGACTTATGAGAAAAGCAAGCCTACCGGAAAAACAGCCTTCCGAACAGGCGATTTCGAGATCACTTGACGATGTAAGGGTAATTAACATACAAGGAAGCACTTATGAGCGAACCCTGGGACGATAGCAATCAATTCATTGCAGCGAGAGGCATTCGTTTTCACTATGCACTGGATGGTGATACTACCCGACCTGTGCTGGCACTGATAAACATGGCCAGTGCCAATCTGACCACCTGGGAACCTGTGATGGTTGCTCTGCTCAGACATTTTCGAATCTTGCGATTTGATATCCGCGGTACTGGAAAAAGTGGCTGGGGCAATGATGATGAATTTACATTTCCCGAATATGCCGACGATCTTGCCGCGATTATGGATGCATTGAACATTCCAAAAGCTTTCGTACTGGGTGTCGCTTATGGCGCACGAACGGCGGCACAGTTTGCGTTGCGCCATGAAGACCGCCTCACTGCACTTGGCCTGTTTGATGTCGCACTCACACCACCAGTTGTACAATCAGAACAACAAGCACTCGGCTTAACGGCACGGAAAATGCTCCGGGAAGCAGGTAAGGCTGAAGTCGAGATGCGCAAATCCTGGCGCTGGTATGAAGATCGGGATGCCGCCCTGAAAGCCCACACAGCACAAACGGTGGAACCAGATATCTCCGAGCAACTGGGACATTTGAAAATACCGGTTCTGGTTGCCTGTGGAGAACAGGATATGAACCTTGATGAAGCCAGTCGAATAGCCGCTGCTATCCCGGGAGCTGAATTTCATCGGATGCCGATGACCGGTCATGGTTCACCGTTCTTCAGACCTGATCTATTCGCGACTATAGTCAGCGAATTCGCCTAGCTGCCTTTTGAATTTAAACCTGCAATGTGCTTTACTGAGCGCCATTTTTAGCGCCTCTGAAAGCGCAGATTTGTGATGGCAGCAGATTCCGGAATCAGAGGTATTTTTTGTAACCCATTTATTCAACTGGAGGAACAACAATGGGTCTTTTAGACGGAAAATCAGCAATTGTAACCGGATCCGGTGGTGGTCTGGGTCGAGCTCATGCCTTGTTATTGGCGAAGGAAGGAGCATCCGTGGTTGTCAATGATCTGGGCGGTGCACGGGACGGCACTGGTGCCGGATCAAGCATGGCGGACGATGTGGTTGAAGAAATCAAGGCGGGCGGTGGCACGGCAGTCGCGAATTACGGCAATGTCACCAATGAAGAAGATGTCAACGCCATGATTCAACTGGCGGTCAGCGAATTTGGCAAATTGGATTTTTTGATTGCCAATGCCGGAATTCTCAGAGACAAGTCCTTCAAGAACATGACCCATGATATGTGGGACATAGTGATCAACGTGCATCTGCGTGGCACCTATCTGTGCGCCAAGGCTGCATATGATCAAATGCTGGCCCAGGAAACCGGTGGTAGCATCGTGGTAACCAGCTCCACTTCGGGTTTACTGGGTAATTTCGGCCAAACCAACTATGGTGCAGCAAAAGCAGGCATCGCTGGATTTGCACGCTGCCTTTTCCAGGAAGGACTCAAATACGGCGTACGGGTGAATGTACTGGCGCCGACCGCCTGGTCCCGCATGACCGAAGACCTGTTTCCCCAGGACGCACACCTGGATGAGCAACTGGCACCGAATAAGGTCTCCCCGGTCGTTGTCTGGCTGGGTTCCGATGAAGCAAAGAACGTAACCGGAAGAATTTTCCTGGTCGGTGGCAATGACGTCAAATTGATGTCCTGGCAGGCACACACTCTGGCCAGCAAAGACAATAGCGAGGAACCCTGGTCTGTAGCTGATGTGGGTGAGAAGGTTCTCGAAAACTTCGAGCAGTGGCCAAAGGGTATTCAACCTACCCTGGCGGAGTTCAGCTAGTTCCTGGAAGAATATCGATGGATCGCGACACACTTGAATCAGGTAGTGTCTTCTGAGACATACATAACTCCAGCCATGGAAGTTCGTCGGCGACCATGACCTCGAACCGGTCTGCCGCCGACGAACTCATACAGGCGCTACTCGCTCCATGCTCGAGCCTGGCAATGCCAAACCCGGCAGCAGCAGCGAATACACCGATCAGTTCATCGGTCACCATCACATGCATCCGGTCAAACAAAGTGGCCGCACAATTGCTGGCGGCCAAGTACACCGCATAACATTGAGGGGTAAATTATGGAGCAGAAATCCATTTTCATTACCGGCGCCGCTAGCGGGATTGGTAAGGCTACAGCGATTCTCTTTCATAAAAAAGGATGGTTTGTCGGATGTTATGACGTTGATGCAAAAGCACTTCAAGAGCTCCAGGAAGAACTGGGGGATGGTTGTATCACTGCCAGCCTGGATGTGCGCGATAAAGCGGCATTCGATGCAGCGATGGCTTCATTCGCAGAGCACACAGGCGGTCATCTGGATGTCATGTTTAACAATGCCGGTATTGCGGTAGGTGGCTATTTTGACGAAGTGCCCTTCGACAAGGTGATGGACATTGTAAACATTAATCTGATTGGGGTTCTGCATGGCATCTATGCAGCCATCCCGCTGTTGAAACAGACGGAAAACTCGCTATGCTTTTCCACTTCTTCGTCTGCTGCGACTTTCGGTTCGCCTGGAATGGCGGTCTATGCCGCCACAAAACACGCGGTTAAAGGTTTCACTGAGGCGTTAAGCGTTGAATTAGCGCGCTATGGATCCAGAGCAGCCGATGTACTACCAGGCATTATCGATACGCCGT
>CAZNFE010000184.1:0-6443 GCA_964571945.1 uncultured Pseudomonadales bacterium | reverse complement strand
CTGGCTGCACTTGATCTATATCTCGCGAGTGTGTCTTGCTGGCGTGGGTTGGCTCTGGTCATCCATCAGTGTTACTTCACAGACGGGTACCGGAGGCCCGACACTGTCCGGCTTACGTATATAGTCCACCGCTGCATTCAGAGTAGTCACGGAAGAAGTTTCCGTCAGGCCATAGCCATTACTGGGCGCTGTCGCAGGAAACTGGTCCTGTATTCTGGTCACCAGTTCGGGCGCGGCAGGTGCGCCACCATAGGCGACTGTCAACAGGGAAGACGTATCTCGCATCGCAAAGCCAGGGCTTTCCAGTACCTGCCACACCATGGAGGGGACACCACCAAAAGTAGTTATTTTTTCTCGTTCGATCAATTCCAGAGCTCTTTCCGGGTCCCACCGATGCATCATCACCAGTTTGTTGCCCTGCACCGTGTTCGCTACCAGCACGGAATGGCATCCTGTAGCATGGAAGAATGGCACGGACAGCAGCGGAACCTGCTGCTCACGCTCTGCGGTGGGATCTGGTAAGTCCTCCCCCTGGCGCAGCAGGGCCCTGGTTCCGGCAAACATCAACGACACCAGGTTACCGCAGATGTTACGTTGGGTTCCCAGGGCACCCTTGGGATTGCCGGTGGTTCCCGAGGTATAGAAAATAGTCGCTTCATCTTCCGGATCAAATGCGATCTCCGGTAAGCTGTCATCGGTACCGGCTTCTCCCAGTACCTCTTCATAATGGATGACGCCGGGCGGCAGCTCGTCAGTTGCACGAATGGCAATCACCTGTTCCAGTTGCAGCTTCGAGTAGTTGTCACGCAACAGCTCCGCTCGCTGCCCGTCTGCGAACAGTAATTTGGCACCGGAATCCGCAAGGCCATACGCCAGTTCGCCTGCCGTCCACCAGGCATTCAGCGGTACCACGATGGCACCGACGATGGATGCGGCCCAGAAACATACCGGCCACTCCGGATAATTACGCATGGCAATGGCAATCCGATCGCCTTTCTGTATGCCGTAATCAGTGACCAGCAGACGGGCCAGCCTGGCGACGGCCAGATAGTGTTCCCGGTACGTCATGCGATCATCTTCATAGACCAGGTAGGTGCGATCATCAAATGCACGGGTGGCCAGAAAAATATCCTTCAGGCTCTCGGGCGCTGCTTTCCAGGTACACGTACGGATACCCCGAATATCTGTTTCCACGATCTCAAATGGTGCTCCGGGTGCTGTAAGCATTTCGGTTGCTTGCTGTAATGTAATCTCGCTCATGTGCTCTTCATCCCAACTCTCTCGTTCGCTGTCATCAGGCATCCTGAAACTGCAATTCATGTAATGTATGGTACAAGCCCTGATTTGCCATCAATTCTTCATGCGTGCCCAACTCTTCTACCACACCATCCCGAAGCACCAGAATTCGGTCCGCCTCCTGAATGGTTTGCAATCGATGAGCGATCAGGATGGATGTTCTGCCTTGCATCAGCTTACGCAGTCCATCCTGGATCAATAATTCAGTTTCCGTGTCAATGCTCGCGGTGGCTTCGTCCAGTACCAGTATACCGGGATTTGCTGCCAGCACTCGTGCGAATGCCAGCAGTTGTCGTTGGCCCTGGGACAGATTCGCGCCCCGCTCAACCAGTTCACTGTCATATCCTTCCGGCAATTCAGAAATAAAGCCATGTGCATTCACGGTCTTCGCTGCACGAATCGCACTGTCCCGGCTGATGGCAGGATCCCCGAGGGCAATATTGTCGTAAATCGTACCCGAAAAAATATGGAAATCCTGTAGTACCACACCGATTTGCCTTCGTACCTCTTTGCTGCGGAGATCATTCAGGTCAATATCATCCAGAAATATCTGGCCGCGCCCGAAATCATAAAACCTTCCCAGCAATCTGATCATGGTGCTCTTACCGGAACCCGTGGGCCCGACGATTGCCAGTTTCTCGCCTGACTGGATCGTCACCGAGACATTTTTCAGAATCGGCTGATCCCGTGTGTAACCGAAATTAACTCGACGGAATTCCACTTTGCCAGCCGTGTGCCTTGGCAAAGTAAGCGGCCGGGTCGGTTCATGAATCTGTTCATCCCAGTCGAGCGCCTGAAAAATCCGCTCACCACTGGCCATCGCGCGGAACAGCACGTTTAACTGTTCACCCAGCATAACCACGGGTGAGAACAGCATATTCATAAACCGGGTAAAAAGAATCACACAGCCCAGGGTCATGGATTCCTGCACTACCTGACCACCCCCGTACCAGATTATTACGCCGAGGCCAATTGAAGACAGGCTGTCGTTAAACGCACCGTACACAGTCGCTAGATTGATGGATTTGAATTCATATCTGCGATTGCGCTTATTAATCTCGGTGTAGATGGCCAGATTCTTTTCTTCGCGCTGGCTCAGCTGTACGACCTGCATTCCGGAAAGATTTTCCTGCAGATTCTGGTTCAGAGCAGAAACACTGTTCCGAAGCAGCCTGAACACTTCTCTGGTTGCTCGGCGGAAGAAGAATGTAGCAATTCCGACTATGGGCACCAGGAGCAATAATATGAGAGTCAGCTTAACGCTGGTCGAAAGCATGATGGTCAATGCCACCAGGAAAGGTACAAACTCTCCAACGAGACCACCCAAGCCGCGCAGCATTTCATACAGGGCTTCAATATCGTTGGTGACTCTGGTCATAATTCTGCCGACCGGTACACGATCAAAAAAGGATGATGGCCGCGTCTCCATGTGCGAAAACAGATCCTGGCGAAGGTCACGCAGGCCGCGAACGATTGCACTGATCAGAGTGAGTCTGTGGGCGTGTCCGGTCACGGCATAGAGCACCACAAGTACGCCGAATATCAATCCGGCAGCTTGGATTGCTTCGATTCCCAGCCACTGCTGGATTCTAATGGTGAATTCAATCATCCCCAGATCGGGCATGATGCTGTTTCGCTCACCGCTAATGATGTAATCCACCAGTACCCGACTGATGACTACTTCCATAATCACGATCATACACGATGCCGACAGAACCAGGATTGCGCTGAAAAGCAGGGTAATGCGATATGGTCGCAACCAGCCCATTATTCTGCCCAGCAAATGCATATTGAGTACAGCACCCGAGAGCTCCGCATCGAAGATGGAATGATCCCGTTCCGGTGGCCTCGGGTCGGTTTGTGTCCTGGTATTGCTGATATTCATACCGGATCTAACTCCATCTCGGTATCCCGATCATTACCGGCGTCGTACCCCTGGGTTTGCAACCTTTCCAGTTCGGCATAGATACCGTTTAACGCTATCAGTTCCTGATGGGTGCCAAGTTCTGCGACAGCGCCATTCTCCAGCACCAGAATGCGATCAGAGTGCCTGAGTGTGGAGACGCGGTGCGATACCAAAATGGTGGTTTTATCCTTTCTGATCTCTTTCAGACGACGCAATATGTGCTCTTCCGTTTCCGTATCCACACTGCTGAAACAATCATCCAGAATCAATACGGGTTCATCCCTGATCAAGCCTCTGGCCAGCGCAGTGCGTTGTTTCTGCCCACCCGAAAGGGTGACCCCCCTCTCCCCCACCAGGGTTTCCAGCTGCTGCGGAAATTCTTCAATGGTGCCGCGCATTGCTGCGGCATCGGCTGAATCCCAGATATGTTCAACTTCCCGTTCCGGATTGTCATAGCTGATATTGTTTCGCAGTGGCTCACCGAACAGGAATGGATCCTGCAATACCTGCGCAATCTGGGTGCGCACCTGAGTCAGCGGATAATCCCGTACATCAAATCCATCCACATACAACTGACCGGACGCCGTATCGACCAGGCGAGTAAAATGTTTCAGTAAGGTCGACTTCCCAGACCCCACCCGGCCGACAATGGCAAAGGACTCTCCGGCCTGGATGGTAAGACTGATGTCCCTTAGCACCTGCTTCTGCGTGCCGGGATATGCGTAGCTGAGATGTCGCAGTTCAAATTCGCCTTTAATTTCCGATGGGGTTTCGCCGCTCGGGCGGTCCTGGATCTCAGGAGCCGCATCAAAAATCTCATATAACCGTCTGGTAGCCACCCCTGCCCTTTGCACCAGCGTTACCATAAAACCTGCCATGCGAATTGGTTGCAGTAACATATTCAGGAAGTAAAAGAATACGAACAAATCGCCAATCGATATTCTTCCATCAAGAACCTGCATGCCTCCGACCACGAGCATCGCCAATTGGCATATCTGCGCAAAGAGGGGCATCCACGCCACCATCAGGGAATTGATCCTGGCTTGTGCGTAAAATGCGTCCGCATACGCATCATTGGTCTTTAAAAAACGTGCAATTTCATGATCTTCCTGCACCATGGCCTGAACCGTGCGGATTCCGCTCAGGTTTTCCTGGGTGTGAGTAGACAAGTCGGATAATCGTTGCTGCACAGCTAGTGAGGTAACCGCCAGTTGTTTCGCCATATACCAGCAATAGAGGAAGATAATCGGCAACGCGGGTAATATGAGTAAGGTGAGCGACGCTGATCGGTAAAACATCACAGCCAGTGCAATCACCGGTGCATAGACCATAATCACGAGCAATATAAAGCCGAACGAAAGCAGTCGCTGAATCAGCGAAATGTCCTGAATCGCTCGAATCATAATGTCACCGACGCTGATTCGACTGAAGAACTGGGTGCCCTGTAATTGCACTGAAGCATACAGCTTCTGACGAAGATCAAAGGCAACGGCAATGCCAATACGGCGCAGCACGATTCTCGAGAAGATCACAACGATGAAGCGCGCCAGAACCGTCAATACAATTGCAATTGCGATCAGACCCACCGAACGCCACTTGAGGATTTCCCCGGTGCGCCCGAGCAGATCAATGGCGTCAATGCCTTCTGCTACCAGCAGAAATGCACTTGCCTCGAACAACCTGGCGAGGAAAAAACCGATAAAACCAGCCAATACCTTGTATTTGTACGGGCGTACAAACGGCATCAACCGTAAAAGAGACTTCAATTCATGCTTCCTGTGTAATCACCGGCAGCTTTCTGTCGAATTGCCATACATGACAACGCAATGAAGCGACTACCTGCTTTAAAATGGAACCGATCGCTACATAGTGCCTGCTGGGCCCGGCGATGACAAGTTATCTGGTTTATACTTGCAGTGCGCGTACCCCGGATAATAGCAGATGAAAATTTCAGACCAAATCAATATTCCAGATGGTGAAATCGAATTCAGCGCGATTCGAGCCCAGGGTGCGGGCGGTCAGAATGTAAACAAGGTCTCAACCGCCATCCACCTTAGATTTGATATCAAAGCCTCCTCATTACCTGATTCCTGCAAGCAACCACTCATTGCACTAAAAGACCAGAGAGTCAGCAAAGATGGCGTGATTATCATCAAGGCACAGAGGTACCGCAGTCAGGAAAAAAATCGGCAAGCCGCGCTGAATCGATTGAAAGAACTGGTTCAAAAAGCAATCCAGGTAAGAAAAAAGAGAGTGCAGACAAGACCGACGCTCAGCGCCAGGAATAAGCGCATGGACAAGAAGACGCAGCGAGGTCAAACAAAAAACCTGCGCAGGAAGCTGGTATGAATTCAGGGTTCTCTGCACAGGCTCTTTCGAGTTAGGATAGAGCGTAAACCTGTTCTGGTCCGGTACCATTATGAAACGAACAATCCCACTTTCGATAATCATCACAATGCTCCTGCTGCAAGGGGGCTGTGTGGTCAATCCCGTCACCGGCAAACAGGAGCTGAGCCTGATCTCAGAGAGCCAGGAAATGGCCATTGGCAGAGAACAATATGTTCCTGCACAGCAGTCACAGGGTGGGCAATATCGTATCGATCCCGAACTCTCCGACTATGTCAACACGGTAGGCCAGCGGCTTGCAGCGGTGAGCGATCGGCTCCTTCCCTATGAATTTGTAGTGCTCAACAATTCGGTTCCGAATGCATGGGCTTTACCCGGAGGCAAGATCGCCGTAAATCGGGGATTACTCACTGAATTGAATAACGAAGCTGAATTAGCTGCGGTACTGGCCCATGAAATCGTGCATGCGGCAGCGCGCCACAGCGCTCAGGCAGTGAACCGCAACATCCTGATGCAAGGGGCGCTAGTTGCAGCTTCGTTGTCTGCAGCTAACAGCGACTACTCAAACTATATTGTCGGCGCCGCTAATTTAGGATCGCAACTGATCACTTCCAGGTATAGTCGTCGCGCTGAACTGGAAGCCGATCACTATGGCATGCTATATATGGCTCGAGCAGGATATAACCCGGCTGCCGCGATTTCTTTGCAGAAAACCTTTGTTCGCTTGTCAGCAGAAAGAAAATCAAATTGGCTGGCAGGCCTGTTCGCCAGTCATCCTCCCTCGGAAGAGAGGGTAAAACAAAATCAGGAAACGCTTGCCGACTTAGCGGCCACTGGCGAATATGGTGAAGATCGGTATAAACAAAAGTTAGCCTATCTGAACTCGAAGCAACCG
>CAZNFE010000183.1:0-6491 GCA_964571945.1 uncultured Pseudomonadales bacterium | reverse complement strand
AGGCACTGGATGCCAGTGGTCGGTTCCCGAAACCAATCGTCACGGAGATCATACCTTACAAGGCATTCTATGCTGCCGAAGATTATCATCAGGACTATTATCTGAAGAGCAAACTTCGATATAAATACTATCGTTATCATTCAGGTCGTGATCGATATCTGGATGAAGTCTGGGGTGAATCACGGATGGATGCACCGAAGTATGCCGGATTTCAGAAGCCATCTGATGAGGTGTTACAGCAGCGCTTGTCAAAACTCCAGTATCAGGTTACGCAACAGGATGCGACGGAGCGAGCATTCGATAATGCCTACTGGGACAATAAGCAACCGGGCATCTATGTGGATGTCGTATCCGGTGAACCTCTGTTCAGTTCCACAGACAAGTATAGGTCCGGTACCGGATGGCCGAGTTTTACTCGACCGCTACCCGGCGCCGGATTGGTTGAGAAGAAGGATCGGAAGTTGTTCTATACCCGGACAGAATTACGCAGTGCTGTAGCAGATTCACACCTCGGACATTTATTTGAAGACGGCCCGGCACCGACAGGCAAGCGTTACTGCATCAATTCAGCGGCGCTGCGGTTCGTTGCAGTGAAAGATCTGCAGACGGAAGGCTATGGGCAATTCCTGGCATTGTTTCACTAGGATTGATCTGCTAGATGAGTTCTTCCCTTGCATCATCGGCCGCCAGATACTTGCCGGTCGGTCCTATCAGGACGAAATGACCGGGGGCCGTGCGACTGCCATCCGGCATCCTGGAAGTGCCGACTCCCAGATAGACTCCATCTGCCAATTTCCTGATTTCATCGACCAGCGCATTCTCTTTGTCTGCTGGAATAAATCGGTGCCGGTAAGCGCCGTAATGCATCAGTAAGGCCGGTTTGCCATCGATTAGTGAAGTACCCATCTCGGTGGCGAAACGCATATACCGCTCCACGCTACCATCTGGGCGCCGCCAGCAGTTATAGCCATCCCCTTTGGTATGGCTGAGAGGTGTGTAAGCTTTCCCAAGCCAGTAACCCAACGGACCTGCCTCGTTGTACATGACCTCGGCAGTTGACTTTTGTCTTTCCTCGTCACCGGCATTGGGAATCAATCCCTTGTACTCGCCGTATAGTTCTGACATTTCTACTGCGGGGCTTGCACCCCAGAATTCGAGTACTTCATCACGTGTGAGCGCCAGGATCTTCTCTTCAGTCCAGGCCTGTTCCGCTGTTCGCCTTGCAATACCCATGGGTACTCTCCTCTCAATAGAATCCTTATCAGGGAATAGAGCCCAGTCTAGTGCGAACCAATAAAAGCAGTCAACTTTTGTTACTGACGGTGTGAATTATACAGTGGATAATTCAACCGGCGACTCGGTTCTTGCTGCTTCGTAGATACCCAGCACCGCCTTCATGGTACCCAGGTTATCCCGACCACTGCTGATTGGTTCGATGTCCTGCCTGCAACAATCGGCAAAGTGCAGGATCTCATTTACAAATGGTTGTGCTGTGGGCAGATCAGTTGTACTGGTATCCAGTGCGACAAATTGGGGGGCTCCGTGCTGATCACCATCGAGCTGCGGTAGAGAGATATCCACAGGCCCGATATACTGTTCAGCTGCGGATGAGCCGGGCATGTAACGACTGCAGACGGAACCTAATTCTCCCAGTACCCAGTAGTTATGGTGCCACGGCGTGCGCGTAGTCCAGCTTGAAAGCAACTGCGCAATGGCACCATTTTCAAACTCCATGGTGGCTGCCAAACTCTCCTCCGCACCGTTGATGAACAGTGGATGATCCATCCAGGCGTGAGCAGTGACACGCCTGATTTCACCGATGTAATAGCGAAATAGATCAATGTGGTGCGTGGTCTGGGAAATCAGGGCGCCACCGCCTGCCTGGTTACCATCCAGGTACCAGCTTGTGGCGTGCCGGGATTCTTCTGTGTTGGCTACTTTTGAACGGGGCGGCACCATCGCTGCAAAGTTGTCACTGCGCAATGCCCAGATTGGCCCGAATTCGCCTTCCTGAATCATCTCCTTGACCTTCCGGGACTCGGGCAGATAACGAAGGCACTGAGCAATCATAAAGGTGACCCCGGCCTGCTCGGCGGTGGTGACTACCTCGCGGCATTCGGCCATATTGATACCCATGGGTTTTTCCAGCAGTATGTGCTTTCCAGCCGAGGCTGCAGCGATAGCCTGGTGTTTGTGCTGATCATGAATAGTACAGATATCCACGGCATCGATATCAGCTTCGCGCAACATTTTTTCAAAATCTGTATAAACTGCATCGACACCGGCATTCGCGGCGTAGCGCTGGGCTGCTTCTGCACGAATATCACAGACGGCAGTCAGTTGGATAGCTCCGGGAAACTGTTGGAATGCAGGCAAATGGGCCCTGGCAATGGATCCGGTTCCGACGAGCCCGACTTTGAGTGGTGTTGACATGAAACTCTCCTGTCGGCATTCGCTCGTTGCCGGAGTTGATGTGTTCAGATATCAGTTATAGAAACATGTCCGGCTTTGCGGGAAGTTTGTTATTGGGAATGGGCACCCTCTGGTAAGAGTGGCTGGATGTTCTTGATTGCCAGCTTCCACACTTCGATGTCTGTGTCTTCTGCCTCGAATATTGAAAAACCAATTAGTACGCCATCGGTTTCCAGGTCCGGTTGCTGCCATCTGACTTCACCGACAACAAAGATGGGCTCCTGATCTTTCATATCCAGGCAGATGCGCACAATGTTGCCAACCGCTATCGCTTCGTCCAGTACGACTCGAAGACCGCCATCTGACACAGAAAGAGTATGACTGATAATTACTTTTCCCGGTGATGTGTTGTCAGGTAAGGCTGCAAGTGTTTCAATCAGTATTGTAATCCGGGAATCGAATCGAGTTTGCGCTCTTTCATCCAGGTTATTCGCTGTCATTGTTTGTTGACCTGTGTGCTCTCAAACCGTAAACAACCTTTTCCAGGGTATCTTCCAATTCAGCATTTACATCCAACAGCTTACATTCATTCGCTACAACCAGATCAGTGAGTTGATCTGTACTTAATTCGATAAGTTTTTGGCCGGTACGATCAACGAAAATGTATCGATCCCGAGCATCGGGTTTCACTGCAAACCTGCATATTACAGCTTGCTGTTTGGCCGCCTGAATTCTTACCCATGCGCCAGGTCTGAGGGCAGCGATTCTTTTAACCGCCAATGGCTTTGCAACCTGTTGTTCAGCATGCTCTTGCTCTCGAAGCTCGGGCAGAAACGTACTGGACGACTGAAACTCCTCCTGTTTCTCTTTGTCTGGTTGATCGATATCTACCTTAGTTCCTGAATCAGTAACCGAAGCTCGTCTCGCTGCCTGTCTTAATTTCGATTTTTTTGTAGCTGCAGCCGCAGAGTTTTGTTGAGCGAGGTAATGAGTCACTATCCCGTTCAGATTATTCCTGATATGAGTGGACAGTTCTCCTGCAGATGGAATGGGGCGCGCAATCTTGGCAGACAAAAAGTAGGCGAATTCTTCGAAGTCCAACTGTAAAACTTTCATGCCGCTGCGATTCGTGAAGAGTAACTGTTGCATGTCATCAAGTTTAAGGACCAGTTTGATCTGTTGTGGTGATTTGTCTTTGGCTTCGAATACAAACCACTCCCCGGTAGTTGCCTCGTGTACCTGGGACAACAGCGCCTGGCTTAGTGCTGCATATGGCTTAAGCAGTTCGGAATCACAGGGTAATGGTGTGTGAGCAACGGCTTCAAGAGCCGTACCCGTTGCGATACAAATATGCGCTGATTCGATTACAGAAAGCGCATCCTTCTTACGATCCGGCTGGTATTCCAGCGATACCAGCAAAGTATTGATCTCGTCTCGCAGGTGTTCGATGATACGATAGAATCTTTGTAATTCTTTACCGGACTCCTCATCAACCTCTTCTGTCTCCGAATCACCGACTTTGTCAGAATCTGCAGGCTGATGTGAATTATCGTCCAGGTCAACTGAAGTGTCATCAGATGTCCTGGGCTCTGCCAGAGTATTGGCGGGATCATCTGGCCCAGCTTCGCTCAATTCTGGTGCTTGATGTTCAGTGACTGGCGTTTCAATTTGCTGCTGAACATCGAATTCAAGCGTCCAGATGAGTGTTTCAGTAAGCTTGCTAGCACGTACCCAGGCATCGCTTTTTATGCCCTGCCGGATCAGTATAAGTTGCAGAGAGTTGTACCACGGATCCTGCATGAAATCGATAATGGATTGAGGCAGCAGGTGATTTGCCATTTCATTATTCAACATTCGGGCAGCCAGATTTCTGGCCTGCTTCGTTTCAATAAGACCGGTTTCTGATGCGATCAGGCGCTCTTCAAGCCTGGCAATACGTTCCTGATCCTTTGCCGAGAACGCTGCTATTTCGGCGGACAGATTCGTCAGATAGGTATCTCGAGATTGCTTAATATGTGGGTCCGTTATCTGTGATTCCGAGATCATCAATAACGAAGCAATCGATGACTGGATGTACTCAATTATGCTCATATGCTGTTTATCGGAAATGTCAGTACATCCGATGGCCAGATTTATCAATCTATCCAGTACAGTGAGGAGTCCATGGCCTTCTGATACAGTGACCAGACCTTCAACCAGGGTAGTACGAATCAGGCCGATAATCCCACGCCGTAATGAAGATTGAATGAGCGGTAATATCTCTGCACCGTCGAGTATGCTTGTACAACAATCATCCAGAAAAGCGATAGCTGAATGATGATCAGCTGACAAACCGAAATCAGGAATTTCAGATGCGATATAATCCAGAATTGCTCGACTATCCAGATCCGCAACTTCCAATCTGCTAAGCACACGCAAAAGCGTCTGTTCATCCACTTCTGCTAAAGCGGATTTGGTTTTCGGATAACGTTGATTGAGCGCTTCTTGCAGCGTCCTGACGCTTATTGTAGCGCTTGATTCCATCTGGTTTGGCATATCCCGATTGTCGCAAAGTCGAGGCCTTATCATAACAACACTGGAACAAATAGTCCCTCGATAGGATTATGCTGCCACTGTTGGTTAGTGAATACTTCAAAGCGAGAAGATTCGGTGGTTACTGCACTATTGGTGTCAATCGCCCCCCGGAAATGTATTGCATGTATATGATGAGTGGGTCGGCCATACCGGGTGTGTCAGATAATTAACCGCTTGGCAAGTGGCATCGAATTTGGATTATACTCAGGGTAGAGAGATTTGCCGCATGCGTTGCTATGAGAAGGAGCGACGTGTGTGCGATAGGAATATTTACCAGAGATCAAGATCAGATAATTGAATCAGTAGACGGAGAGAGCCATGAAATCAGAGTTGTGTGACAAGTTGGGTATTGAATTTCCCCTGTTTGCTTTCAGCCATTGCCGTGATGTGATTGCTGCGGTGAGCAGTGCCGGTGGCATGGGTGTGCTGGGTGCAACCGGCCACACTGCCCAATCCCTGGAGATCGAACTCAGCTGGATTGATGAACATGTAAATGGCAAGCCTTACGGCGTCGATATCCTGGTACCCAATAATATGGACCATAAGGAACAGGCGGCAGCAGCGGCAGAGATCGAAGCCCGGATTCCGGAGGAACACAAGCGGTACATCGAGAATTTGCTGGCTCAGAACCAGATCGATACAGCTGGCTTATGGGATCGTAAACTTGGTGATCATATCGGCGACAACATGCGGGAGAGCGGTGCGGGCCCCGTGCTGGATGTCGCTATTTCCCATGCAGGTTGCCAGATGATCGTCAACGCATTGGGTGTGCCGCCGGACTTCATGTTTAAGAGAGCCAGGAGTGCCGGAATCAGTGTAGGCGCACTGGCGGGTGCGAAACAACATGCCGTCAAGCATGCGGAAGCCGGTGTGGATGTGATTATCGTATCGGGTACCGAGGCGGGTGGTCATTGTGGTGAAGTCTCCACCATGGTGCTGGTGCCGGAAGTGCTCGAAGCACTCAAGCCCTACGACAATATACCTGTGCTGGCTGCGGGAGGCATTGTAACGGGCCGCCAGATGGCTGCAGCCATGGCCATGGGTGCAGCAGGAGCCTGGACAGGTTCGGTTTGGCTAACCACCGCAGAGGCAGAAACCGCGCCTGCTGTGAAAGCAAAAATGCTGGTGGCCAATTCCCGCCAGACCGTTCGTTCCCGAAGTCGGACCGGTAAATATACGCGGCAACTCCAATCTGCCTGGACCGACGCCTGGCATGCAGAAGGTGCTCCGGATCCGCTGCCTATGCCATTGCAACAGTTGATCAGTGAGCCAGCATTAGGACGAATCGGGCAATTGGCGGAGGGCGGTCACGAAGGAGCCAAGAAACTGGCTACCTACTTTGTCGGGCAGGGTGTCGGATTGATGAATGTCGAAACCTCTGCCAGACAGGTCGTGTACGATTTCATGGAAGACTTCGTGGCGGCCTCCGAGCGACTGCCAGGCTTGGTGGGTGAGATGAAAACAGCACTTGGAGATATGTCTTGACTCGCATCTCCTTGAGAACA
>CAZNFE010000182.1:0-6513 GCA_964571945.1 uncultured Pseudomonadales bacterium | reverse complement strand
TCAATCAGCGCCTGTATCTGGGGATCGCCTGATGGAAGATCCTTGGCCGGAATCAACCGACCGAAAAATTTGGCGATTTGATCCGAATCTATGTCAACGTCAAGTTCGATCTGACCGATATGAGTACCGTATTCGTGTGCCTGGGCAACCCAGACAGGTCTGGAATGGGTGGCCACCTTAACCGGAGGATCAACCAGCGTGTGTGAGTGGCCGCCGATTATGATGTCGATATCTTTAAATTTGCGGGCTATTTTCAGATCATCCTCATAGCCGAGGTGAGATAGTAGAATCACCAGGTTCACCTGGGGTCTGAGTTGATTTACGATGCGATTTACGTATTTCCCCGGTGGATCAAACCGCAAACCCTGATTACCCTCTGGAATTATTATGTACGGTGTTTCTTCGGTAATCAGACCAAATATACCGATTCGGATACCGTTAATTTCCAGGATCCGATATGCACCGTCGCCAAGACGGTTTCCCTTTGGATCAAATGCGTTGGCATTCAAGAGGGGGAAGTTTGCTGTTTCCATGAATTTGCTGATCTGTCGCCAGCCATAGTCAAATTCATGATTTCCGAGCAGACCGACTTCATAGCCCATGGCAGACATGATTTCGAAAATGGGCACGCCTTTGAATAAAGTCGATACCGGTGTACCCGATACGGCATCGCCTGCATCAAGAATCAGTACATCGTCGCGTTCGGATCTAACTTGCGTGAAATAGGCAGCTATGCTGGCAGCACCGGCATAGCTGGCTTCGCGGGAAATATGTCCATGGAAATCATTGGTATGCAGAATGGTCAGCGAGCGGATATCAACAGCACTGGATTGCTGGGACAAAAGTCCAGCCAGCAGTCCAACAAGGAGATAGAGTAGCCGTTTTTTCATCAGGGAACCTTTATGTACCAGGCTGATCAGGGAGCGTTAGAGTAACATCAAACCAGGTCAGGATGGCATCATTCTCCGCCCTGGCATAATTGTGGGACAGATCTTCGATCTCTCTGAAGACCAGCTCGGCATTTGCCTTCAGGAGTTCGTCTCTGGCCAGGTATGCGGAGTCGATTGGAAACATCCAGTCCAGTGATCCATGTACCAGATAAATGGGCTTGTTATTCGCCCTGGACATATTGCCATTAATATAATTCTCAGGATGCAATACTCCGGATAAGGGTGCCAGATGGGTGAAGGGTGATTCCGGTTGCAAGCCGCTGAGAAGAGTGAAGGTTGCACCGTCGGAAAGGCCGGTCAAGAGCACATGCTCTGGATCAACCGGCCAGTTTTGTTTGACATATTCCACCATGGATCTGAGCGGCATTGAGTCGTGATCTGGGCCCATCAGAGACCAGGTATCCTGTTGTGACGTTGGCGAAAGCAGGAGAAAGCCTCGACTCCTGGCTTCCCGCAACCAGCTCCAGAGGAAATCCGCACCGTGTCCGGTTCCACCATGCAGTGCAACCACCATGGGAAGTGCCTGATCCGTTGCCATATATTCCGGAACATACAGTGTAAAGCCACCCCGGCTATCACGCTGATTGTCCGCATTGAGAATACCCACTTGCCGTTCACCAGGATTCCGGGACAGTTGATCCAGCAGTTCTGCATTGCCTCGCACGGGCACTTCAAGAAAGTATCGACTGATCGGCGTCATGATACTGGCCAGCGGATAGATTGTTTCCTGGGCACGGGTGATGCTGCGCATGGCCCGCATCACCGAGCCCATACCCTTTTGGGTTGTAGCGGCCGAGGCAAAATTCTCGCAGGCCTGTAAAGCATAGGTCGCACCCCTGGTGAGTATTTCGTGCACGGTTGCTCCCTGACCGGATACAGGCAGCGCTCCGAAGCGGTCGACTACAGGCGTCAGCTGCTCACTGAATGGCTCGATCAATTGAGATAGTTCCGCAAGTCTGGGCGGATGCATGCGCCTCTGTACCTGCTCGAAGGCTGCCATGGTATTGAGCAGGGCCGGAACCAGTTCGGTAATCGCGTTAAGCAGTTGATCTTCAGTTGTTTCGGGCATCGTTTATCGGTTAGCGTATGGGTGTATCGATCAGGTTAGATCACCAAGCATGAACCGGCTATGCTTCCATGTTTCCACCAGAGCGTCAATCCCATGAAGGAAATGCCATGACGAATTATACATCGCATATACCACCACCCTGCATAAAAGATGTCGAGGTGATATTTGCCGATAATGATGTCCTGGTGATCGTCAAACCGGAAGGATTACTTTCGGTACCAGGCCGCTTTGTGAAGGACTGTGCACTGCATCGAATCAGGTTTGAATATCCCGATGCCACGGTTGTTCACCGACTGGACCTGGATACCTCCGGGCTGATGGTCTTTGCACGCAACAAATTCTCAGTCAGCAATCTGGCAAAACAATTCAGGGAGCGACTGATCCGGAAATCCTACGTTGCAGTGGTATCCGGTCTGGTACGCAAGGATGTTGCGGTGATCGACAAACCCATCGCCAGAGACTGGAATAATCGGCCCCGGCAGATCATTGATCCTTTTCTCGGCAAGCAGGCAGTGACGCGATTTGAAGTCACTGAACGTGATCCGGAAAAGCATCGATCGAGACTGTTACTGGTACCGGAAACCGGCAGATCGCATCAGCTCAGGTTGCACCTTGCCTCAATCGGACACCCGATCCTGGGTTGCGATCTGTATGCTGATGAAGCAGCACTGAAATTGTCAGACCGGTTATTACTGCATGCTTCCCGGCTCGCATTTAACCATCCTCACACAGGTGACAGCATGGTTTTTGATTCCCCGGCAGAATTCTAGGAAGCTGACCAAAAAAAAGATTCAGGCATATGCAGCCTGGTATACAGATAACAGGTCCTGCTGTGTTACCGGAACCATGTTGGTTGCGTGAATGCCATCTTCGAAAGCGAGTTTGGATAGATCAGGCAAATCCTGATCCGGAATGCTGTGATTGCAGAGACCGGGTGTGATCCCCACATCGATCACAAACTGCTGCAGGACTGCTGCCAGTGACTCCTGTCCGTAGTCCGCATCAGCAAACAGTTGCCTGGTATGCTGGATTCTGCTGAATTGGTCTGGTGTAGTTGCTCTGGCTTCGATCAATGCCACTGAATCTGGCAGGAGCAGTGCGTTTGCCAGGCCATGATGGGTGTTATATACGGCTGAAAGCGGGTGTGCCAGTGAGTGCACCATCCCGAGGCCTTTCTGGAATGCGATGGCTCCCATGCTGGCGGCCAGCTGCATCTGTTCCCGGGCAGCGAGGTTACCGCCGTCCGCAACGGCGAGCGGCAGGTACTCGATGACCAACCGCATGGCCTCAACAGCGATCCCGTCACAGATGGGATGGTAAGCTGGTGCAAAATAGGCTTCCAGGGCATGGGTCAACGCGTCGATTCCCGTTGCAGCAGTCAGGAGCGGCGGCAGTTGTTCTGTTAACGAGGGTTCCAGTACCGCCATATCCGGCATCAGGTCGGGATGGAAAATAACCGTCTTACGGCCGGTTTCTTTCACGATCACAACTGCGGCTCTGCCTACTTCACTGCCGGTACCGGCGGTGGTCGGTATGGCATAAAGCGGTGGCATGGGTTCGGTTATGAATTGATCACCGCCTTTGGCATCATCGAACCGGGCGAGGGGACCGGCGTGTGACACCAGTACCTTGAGCGTTTTAGCTACGTCCATGGCACTGCCGCCGCCGATAGCGACCAACAGGTCACATTGGTTGGATCGATAGGCCTGAACACCTTTTTCGCAGTCTTCTTCGAGCGGGTTCGGGTGTATATCAGCGAACAACGCATGGGATATATGCTGCTGATCCAGCACTTCGGCAACTCGATCGACGATACCCAGATCGACCAGAACCTGATCGGTTACCAGCAGTGCCCGCTGCGGATGGCGTGCTTTGATCGCTGTCGCCATCGTTTGTAAGGCACCCTGACCGAGGATCATGTGTGTTGGAAAACTGAAGTTGTGAATCATGTTTGTGCCCTGCCAAAATCGGGGACAGTTTACTTAATTAATGAAAGTGAATTATGTAAACCGTCCGCGAACATCTGTTAATGGCCTCTCAGCTTCTTGCGCTTATGTTGGACATAGTCGACCAGCAGATATTCTCCCAGCGTATCCGGTGTGCTGTAGAAAACCCGGCCGCCATTGATCTTGCTTAATTGCTCGACGAAATTCTGTAAGTAATAACTCTGTTCCAGCATAAAGGTATTGATGGTGATGTCTTTCCGCGTGCACAATTTGACTGCATTCAGAGTTTTTCGAATGGTAGTCGGTGTCGGTGGATAGGCAAATACTGGTCGACCATTCTCCATGTGAGAGGTTGGCTCACCATCGGTTATCATTATAATCTGTTTAGTACCCTGTGTGTGTCGAGCGAGCTTTTTCTCGGCCAGTATCATAGCGTGTTGCATATTGGTACCAAGCAGATAATCGTCGTACTGCAGATAAGGCAAATCATGCGCCTTGATCTCTTTTGCGGTTGCGGAAAAGCCCAACACATATAAGCTGTCGCGCGGATACGCTGAAGTTATCAGGTTATGAAGCGCCATGGCAACTTTCTTTGCGGCTTGAAAAGAACCGCGCAGCGCCATGGACCACGACAGGTCAACCATCAGTACGGTCGCGGTTTGAGTGATGATTTCACTGCGATATATCTCAAAATCATCGACATGTAATTTTACCGGTGTTTGCGGTCCGTTTCGATCTAACGCATTCCTTATGGTGCGTGACATGTGCAGATTAAACGGATCACCGAACTCGTAGGCCTTGGTATCTTCCAGACGCTCACCGAATCTGCCTTCCTCAGGCAGCGCATGATTGCCCAGGTTTTGTTTTTTCAGGCGCGAATAGATTTCACCCAGTGCTTTTTGCCCCAGTTTGCGTGTGCCGCGTGGTGTTAACTCCCACATGTCACCGTCCCGGCGCACGTAACCGGCTTCTTCCAGCGTCTTGAGCAATTTTTCGATTTCTTCCAGTTCGTGGCGGGCATCTTCACCCAGCAATTCCTCAAGCTTGTCAGGATCAATTGAATCAACTTCCCCGTTGAACTGGGCTTGCTGGATCTGTTTTTCCAGATCATCCATTTCCTGCATATCTGCCATCAGTTGCATTGCAGACTGCAGATCAATTTCCTCGTTGCCCTTAAACTGATAGCCCTTGCCTTCCGGATTAAGGAACGCCATCTCCTTGGCCAGCTTCGCCAACTCACTCTCCAGTTCAGGATCACCGAATTTGTCAGCCATGAGTGATTCGAGTTGCTGGCGCTGTTCGATGGACAGGGAGTTAAGCAGGGATTGCGTGGCTGCCATCTGCTGTCGCATCATATCCAATAATTCATCCAGCGAGCCGGGTGGATGATCACCGAACATATCACCATACTTCTCCATAAATTCTTCAAATCCAGGGTCCTCTCCGGAGATCTTCCTGACCAGCATCTCGTTAAGATCCCGCACCATATCCTTCATTCTTTGCAGGTCGCCTTCGGACATCTGCTGCACCATGTTCTCGATGTCCTTGAACATGGATTGTGTCATGGCCTTTGTTAACTGTTCGAGCAGCTTCAGAAATTTCCGTTGTGCATCGGGATTCAGAAATTCGTAGTCTTGCAGAGCCCGTACTTGCCCGGCCGTATCTTCCGGTAACTCATCCAGGAATTGGCGATTTTTCCTGCCAATATCACCCAGCACACGATCTGAAAACTGAGATTCCGCCCCGGCATTATTCGTGTCCTTATCGTCAGCTTCGTCGTCATCTGATACAGCGGTGGTTATATCGGACCCTGGCTCGTCATTTTCATGTCCTGCAGCGGATTTATCCTGCTCGATCCATTCGTCGATGGTGTCCTGTTCCAGTTGCAGAATCTCATCCAGCTGGCGCTTGATGTCTTCCATGACGCTGCCCAGATCATACCGATTGAGCTGCTGTTGCTTTTTCTCCCGCAGGCGACGCAGCATGTCGCGCAATCCTCTAATGTAGCCATCGTCGGAAAAATGCATGCCGTTCCGGGTCAGGTACCGCATGGCTTGCTGAAGATCACCAAATTCCATCAGGTCCTCGCTGAGCGCAGACAAAATCTGATCCGCGTCCGGTCCGGGGAATGCCTGGGTGCCATCCCACTCGGAATATCGATTAAATCGGTTGTATGTTGGCATTGGATGACCAGTTATTGGATGAGTTGAACTCTTAGTCTATCGATTGTTGTCCTTTTTAAGATGGATCGCAGCTGTTCATCATCTCATTGTAAAGTAGTGTCAGCGCACAAATCGTCTCGTCAACTGCTCGGATTCCAGCATCCAAACGGGTGTTTCCGATGGTGACGCATCAATTGCCCGGACGAAAACACCCACCTGTGCAGAGCTTTTCTGGTTAATTATGATAGGTGCTGCGACCTCCCACCTGATCCTTGTTCAGTAGTTCACTTAAATGCAATCCCTCCAGGATAAATTCTACCGCTGAAGCACTGATCAGATCGTAATCGCTGGACACAATGCTTGCGACTGCATCGGCGCGCGCGTCA